>NZ_VFWS01000680.1:0-1017 GCF_006443065.1 Mesorhizobium sp. B1-1-5
TGCTGATTCCGCACACCGTGTTGAGGACAGTTCCGACAGGGGGCGTAATCATGCCGACCGCGGCGGTCATGATGAACATGACCCCAAAATAGATCGGGTCGATCCCGGCCGCCGTTACGAGCGGCATGAGGATGGGTACCAGTATGGTGATCGAAGGTGCGAAATCGAGCACCATGCCGATGACAAAGATCGCCAGAACGATCATGGCCATCAGCAGGATCGGCATATCGATGAAAGGACTGAGGAGAGTAACGAGCTGGGCGGGCAGACTGGCGATCGTCATCATGAAGCCGGTGACCACGGAGGCTGCCACCAGCAGCATGATTACTGCCGTCATTCGACCGGCGTCGAGCAGCGCGTCAAAGAGCAGCCGCGGCGTCAGCTCCCGATAAACAACCAGCCCCACGAACAGTGCATAGAAGGCTGCAACGACGCCGGCCTCCGTGGGGGTGAAGATGCCGAACCGCAGTCCGATCAGGATAATCACCGGCAGCATCAACGCCCAACCGGCGGTCAGAATGGCTTTCGGGATGTCCCTGCGCGGGAGTTTGGGCTGGACCGCCGACGTTTCCTTTCTGGAGACGATCCACCAAGTCACCACTAGGCTCAGCCCCATCAGGATCCCTGGCACGATTCCGGCGAGGAATAAGCCGACGATGGAAATGTTTGCGGTGACGCCCAGGATGATGAATCCGACAGAGGGCGGGATCACGGGGGCAATGATGCCCGTCGCCGCCATCAAGCCCGAGGCGCGACTCATGCTGTAGCCCGCATCGCGCATAAGAGGGATCAGCATGACGGCAAGCGTCGCCGTATCCGCGATTGCCGATCAGGAGAGGCTGGCCATCAGCAAGCCCGTGCCGATGCCCACGTAGGCGAGGCCGCCACGTATGTGACCGAAGAGCGCCAGGGCCACGTTCACGATGCGGCGGGAGAGGCCGCCGGCGTTCATGAGCTCGCCGGCAATGAGAAAGAACGGGATCGCCATCAGCGGATAGCTGTCAGCGCCATTGACCA
>NZ_VFWS01000681.1:0-1016 GCF_006443065.1 Mesorhizobium sp. B1-1-5
GGCAAGAAGTTCAAATCGCTGAAGCGCCACCTTCGTAACCTTGGCCTGACGCCGGATGAGTATCGCGCTAAGTGGAAGCTACCGGATGACTATCCGATGGTGGCGCGGAACTATGCGGAACAGCGGTCCGCTTTGGCGAAGTCCTTTGGGCTTGGGCGGAAGCCGGTTCCCCAAAAGAAGGCTCCTGCGAAACGGACGGCCAAAGTCGCCTGACGCGAAACTGCCCCTGCCCTTTGCCTTTGGACCATGACCAGCGCCTATCTCCCGGTGCGCCAAATCGATGAGGACAGCGAAACGGACGGGAGCGCTGAAGACGCTTCGCTTTGGGCAAGCGAAAGCCCGCGCCTCTGGCGGAGGTCGCGGGCCCGATCGGGGGGCCGATCTTCAGCAGGCGATGGAGGGCACCACCTGCCCAAACACAATCGTTAGCGATAGCTAATGCTCCGTCAAGTTAATCCGAGCGCTATTTTCGCTCCACTCTAAGGCGATGCCCTCAGCAGCGTCCTTCAGTCTCGAAACCGCTCGGTGTGCCAGGTGATCTTGCCGTTGACCTTCATCGGCTTATGGATCATCAGACATGTTCAATCTCTACAATCGCACGATCCAAATCGTTTGCGGCGGGCTCCAGCCGCCACTAGCCCACCGGAAGGGCAAAGTTACCAACTTTGACGATCCGGGATCTGGTTGATGCCGTGCGTGCCATTGAAGCGGGCGAAGAACTTTATGGCGACCCAGCAACAGCAGTTGCGCACTGCGCGCTGACTGCTCATTTGGACGGTCCTGTGGATGACTAACGTTTCTGGTGCGCGGTCTTCGCAACCTTTTTGCGTCAGGTTACCAGGCATGAACACCAGAAACCGAACCGCTTGAGATCTATTCGCGCCGATGTTCCGTCATCGCGAGCGGTGGTGGGCTATTGGGGCCCCGCGTTCTCGCGCTTTTTCCTAGGCGCCGAACTCGCATAGGGAATGTCAGCCGTCAGCCGCTGCTCCCGCAGCCGAGCTGTTTTCGCATCC
>NZ_VFWS01000682.1:0-1015 GCF_006443065.1 Mesorhizobium sp. B1-1-5
AACCGGCTCAGTCCGCATCGTCTCAGTCGGTTCGGTTGCATCAGGCGGCGGCGCATCCGGCTCGGCAACGGGCTCCGTTTGCTCGGCCACTTTCTCGGGCTCGGCTTCGGGCGCCTTTTCGGTCTCCTCGACCGGCTCGGCCTGGGCGGGCACAGCGGCGTCCAGCGTCGCGGCCTGCTCGGGCACGGCCGGCGTCACCACCATCGGCGCCATCTCGATCGCCAGCGCCGACGGCGGCCCGCCATCCGCCGGGTCGACCGGGCTGAAGCTCTGCACCGCATAGGCGACCGCAACATGCGCCCCAAGCACCAGCGCGGCCGCAACCGCCCACAGGCCGAGGTCGCGCCAGCCGAGGCGCGACAGCTCCACCGTTGGCGAGGCGGCCGCTTGCCCGGTCATGGACCAGCGGCTCCGCTTGGCGCCACTGCGGGAGCATCGCCGGCGTGCGCAGCCTCCAGGCCGACCAGGGCGATCTTCAGGTAGCCGGCGCCGCGCAGCAGGTTCATCGCCTCCATCAGGTCGCCATAGGCAACCGCCTTGTCGGCGCGAAGGAAGATGCGCGCCTGCTTGTCGCCTTTGGTCTTGCCGTCAAGCGTGGCGGCGAAAACCTGGCGCGACACGGTGTCGTTGCCGATCGCTAGCGAGAGGTCATCCTTCAACGTCAGGAACAGCGGCGTCTCCGGCCGCGGCGCCGGCGTCGCGGTCGAGCCCGGCAGGTCGACATTGACATCCACCGTCGCCAAGGGCGCTGCGACCATGAAGATGATCAGCAGCACCAGGATGACGTCGATGAAGGGCGTGACATTGATCTCGTGGCTTTCCTCGAGATCGTCGTCCATGGTCTGACGGATGCGGCTGCCCATGGTCTTGCCCCGCTACTGCGCCGCCAGCGCCGTTGCCGGCGCCACCGTGCGGAAATCGAGGTCGCGGCTGACCAGCCGCTCGACGCCGGCGGAGGCGTCGGCAAGGATCTGCCGGTAGCCGGCTATCGAGCGCGCAAAGACGTTGTAGATGA
>NZ_VFWS01000683.1:0-1015 GCF_006443065.1 Mesorhizobium sp. B1-1-5
CCGTCGTCGCGGGTCCAGACGTCGAGCCCTTCCATATTGTCGATCTGGTAGCCCATATCGGCCTCCATCAGCACCGGACCGTCGGCGACCGCGCCCTTCTCCACGGTCTCGCCATCAATGCGCCGCAGCCGCATCTTGAGACCTCCTGCCATCGTGAAACTGCGCTCCAGCAGCAGAAGGTCGCCATCCGGCAGGAAAGCCCCATCGGTGATATCGAAATCGCCGTTGCGCTTGACGGTGAAGACGCCCTTGTGCGGACCTTCGATGATGGCGGCATAGATGTTGCCGGCCTTGTCCAAGCTCTTTTCCGACACCACGACCAGGCCGCCTTGGTGGCGGCCATTGGCATTGGCGTGGGTGACGGTCTCGAAGCCTCGGTTCCGGCGCAGCTCCCATGCCGGAACCAGGAAATCCATCTGCCTGAACGGCGCCTTCATATCGTCGGGGCCAATTTTGAACTGGGCGACGCGATGGTTGCGCTCGAAACCCACGGTGGCAATGCCGTCCTTGACGGAAAGCCCCTCGGCATCGACTTCCGATTTCTCGTCGATCGGCTGGCCCGATGCATCGACCATCTGTTCCATGCGGAAGTCCCCGATGCCTGACGGGCGCTTGTCCGCATCATGGGTCACGCTGCCGAAGAACCAGAATCCGGTATCGGCGACGCCGACGAAGTCGCGACCGCCTTTCAGGAAACGGAAGGCCGACAGCGCGCCGAAATCGCGCGACGGCGACGTCATCTCCAGCCCGCCGACGAATTCGAGCGGACCGAATTGCTTGTCGGCACGGCCTATACGGAATTCGGTGATCGGGCGGGCTAAGACCTCGACCGGTTCAACCGAGGTCGCGCCGGCCGAACTGGATGGCACCGGGGCTGCACCGGCAAACAGGGCGATGGCGGCGAAAAGTGCTTGTCGAAATCCGCCGTGCGAAAAGATCATCCGGCGCGCCGCATGCCGCCGCGCCGCGTATCGCGTGCGCTTTCCTCGGCGAACAGCGAAGCCAATTGCTCGGT
>NZ_VFWS01000684.1:0-1015 GCF_006443065.1 Mesorhizobium sp. B1-1-5
ACCGCTGCGCATCTAGTGCTGACGCCGCGGCTCGGCGCCTTTGCCGCGGCTTATCCCGATATCGTGCTGGAGATCGTTATCGAGGACCGCTTCACGGACGTGGTGGAAGGCGGTTTCGATGCTGGCGTGCGGCTTGGCGAAAGCGTGGAGAAGGACATGATCGCCGTGCGCATCGGGCCGGACTGGCGACTTGTTGCCGTAGGCTCGCCGGCCTACATCGCCGGACGTGGCGTGCCGAAGGCGCCGCAAGACCTGATCGGCCACAATTGCATCAACCTGCGCATGACCAGCGCCGGTGGCCTCTATGCCTGGGAATTCCAGAAGGCCGGCCAGGCTCTGCGCGTCCGCGTCGATGGCCAGCTCGTGTTCAACTCGACCCTGCCGATGGTCGACGCCGCCATTGCCGGCTGCGGGCTTGCCTATGTGCCCGAGGATCTGGTCACGGCGCATGTTGCCGCCGGACGGCTGCAACTCGTGCTCGACGATTGGTCGCCGAAATTCGCCGGCTATTACCTATCCTATCCAAGCAGTCGCCAGAACTCGCCGGCCTTCAACGTCATTGTCGACGCGCTTCGAAAACACAGCCAATGATGGCCACCACACAGAAGCCGAGGACGGGGCTGAGCACAACCGGGAATGGGAGCGGCGGACCTCAGATGATGCCGTGCTTCTTCAGCAGCGCCTGCTCATCGCCCGACACCCATCCGAATATCTTCGGCTCGCCGTCGAGTTTCCGGACAAGGTAGTGAACGTCGAAATCTATCTCGACGTCCGCTTGACCCTTGCGGGCATAGGTCGCGGTCCACGCAACATGGGCAACGCAATGATGCTCGTCGATCGGCGAGATGCCGATGTCGCGTATCCGCATCTCTTTCGTTCCGATTGCCCGGTAGTGGGCATAGCCCTGAGCCATGACTGGCTTGAGTTGATCGTCGTTCTTTCCGGTCACGACGCCGGCAGGCGAGGCGGCTATGAACTCCGACGTGTAGAGCGACGCGGCCTCATCCATATCCAT
>NZ_VFWS01000685.1:0-1014 GCF_006443065.1 Mesorhizobium sp. B1-1-5
CACCTGGTCATTCCGCTCGACCGACGATGTTCTGGCCGCTGTCGACCGTGTCTTCGCCGATCCGGTCGTGCGGCGCGGCATCAGCCATGACCCCGACCCGCTGAGCCACAAGGCGATACGCACCGATGCACCGGGCTATGTCGAGGTCTGGCCATCCATCGGCGCCGATGTCGTCGACGAGCCGGACGACTGGACCCAGGCAGTCGACCATGCCCGCGCGCCGGCGGTTCGGGTTGCCGAAAACGTCGCCGCCACCATTGCCGGCTGGATCGGCAATGGCGAGGTCATCGAAGGCCGCGGCAAGAGGCTGCGCCCTGGCGACGTGCTGGTGCTGGTGCGCAAGCGCGATCGCTTCGTTCATGCACTGACGCGTGCCCTGAAACGTCGTGACATCCCGGTCGCCGGCGCGGACCGGTTGAGCCTGCCCGGCCACATCGCGGTCAAGGACCTGATCGCGCTCGGCCATTTCCTGATCCAGCCGCAGGACGATCTGTCGCTCGCCGCCGTGCTGCGGAGCCCGATCTTCGATCTGTCGGAAGAGATGCTTTTCACACTGGCCGCGCAAAGACCATCCGGCCTGTCGCTGGCCGAGTCCCTGCGCCAGCATGCCAGCCAAAGCGAAGCGCTCGCGGCGGTCGCCGCTCAACTCGACATCTGGGCCAACGAGGCCGTCTTCAAGCCGGTGTTCGAATTCTATGCCGGCCTGCTGGCACGCGGTGGCGTGCGCCGCAAGATGGTTGCGCGGCTCGGGCCGGAAGCCGGGGACATTCTCGACGAATTCCTGAGTTTCTGCCTTGCCGAGGAGCGGACCGGCTTGCCCGGGCTGGAAGCCTTCCTGTCGACGCTGGAGAGCGCCGGTCCAGAAATCAAGCGCGAGATGGACCAGACCCGCGACGAGGTCCGCGTCATGACCGTGCATGCAGCCAAGGGGCTCGAGGCGCCTGTCGTCTTCCTGGTCGATGGCGGTTCGGCTCCGTTCAGCGATCAGCACCTGCCGCGCCTGATTCACTTATA
>NZ_VFWS01000686.1:0-1014 GCF_006443065.1 Mesorhizobium sp. B1-1-5
GTGACCGGCGGCGGCGCCAACGTCCTGGTCGGCGGCCTGGACAGCGCCTTCATGCTGGAGCCGCTCAGCGTCCAGGCACAGACCGGCGTCAACCTGGCCGTTGCCGTGACCTCGCTTGAGCTGATCCACTCTCTCAAGTAACGGCACGTTGATCTTCTCGGCACGGACGGCAACCGCGCAATGATCAAAATAGCGCGCGGTGGACTTGGTTCCGCCGCGCGCTTTGCATTTGCGAACTGCTGTGACCAGGCCAAGCTAGCAGATCGAAATTATTGCCGATGGAAGGCTTGCTCGTTCTGTGCTACCAACCGGAAATGTTGCTGGCTCTGCGCGAAAATGCGCGCGAGCTCCGGCAGATGTAAAGACATCGTCGAATGCAATTTTGTTGCAGCTGCCGGAGGCCGTGATGGATTTCATCGAGCAGTTATTCGGATTTTCGCCCGATGGCGGGTCGGGATCCTTCGAACTTCTTCTGATACTCGCACCATTCTTGATTGCCGCTGTCTGGTTGTTCATGCGTCGACAGCGACGTTGACGAAATGGCCGCGGACTGGCCATGAACCCGCTCCCCAAAGTACTGGATTTCCTGAACGCGCTCGCCGACGCGTTCACCGAGTGGCCATCGAACCTGCGCCAGATCGCTGCCCGGATCTGCGCCCTCGCCAGATTGCTCTGCGAAAGAATGAAGCTCCCCGATCGGTTGGACCGAAGCGGGCCGCAACGTTGCGTCAAGATCAGCGACCCCGCCTATAAACGCCCGGATCCCCTGATCTACGCGCAGTATTATTTGATGGGCCAGGGCCTCGCCGTCACATGGGACAACCCCGACATCGAGATCCGAAGCGGCGGCAATCCTGTCGCACCACATATGCTGGCGCCCGACACCGAATATGAAATCGTCGCCCGTATCTGGAACAACTCGACCGAGGCCCCGGTCGTCGATCTGCCGGTGAAATTCTCCTATCTGAGTTTCGGCATCGGCACGGTGTCGCATTGGATCGATGAGACCAGGAC
>NZ_VFWS01000687.1:0-1014 GCF_006443065.1 Mesorhizobium sp. B1-1-5
TCCTTGGAAGCCTTACGCCCGCGTTTCTCGGGTGCGCTCGATGCCTCGGCGGACTGCTCTTGGCGTGCTGCAATTTTCATGGGTGCGGTCATGCTCCACATCGCCGGCTAGCCGACCATCTTCGGTTTTTGCCCGCGAAGATGAGTGGGACGGTGCTCGCCACTGTCAAGCACCTTCTGCATGGCCTCCCAGGTTCGTATGTTCTTGTCGACATAGGCGGCGCCCACTGCCGCCGCGACCGTCGGATAGAGCGGCCCCTTCAGCCTTTCCAGTTCGCCCCGCGCCACCTCGCGGTACCAGGGATTGCGGTCGCGAACCGCGATCTCGGCAAAGCCCGCCTGGCGCATCGCCTGTGCGTAGCGCGCCGGCGAGGCCATCGCGAAGGACAGCCCTTCGGCGGCCACAGAGGCCTTCATCTCCGGTGATGGTTCGCCGTCATGCGAGATCATCCAGTTTGATGCCGCAAAGGCGCCGCCGGCCTTGAGCACGCGGAATATCTCCGCAAACAGCGCATCCTTGTCGGCGACATGCAGCAGCGCATCCTTGGAGAAGACGACGTCGAAGGACTGATCCTCGAAAGGCAACCGCCCAGGCGGCGCCTGGATGAAGCTGGCGCGGTCGGCAAGCCCGCGGGAGGCTGCCCGCCGCCTGGCCGTTTCGATCACCGGCCGCTCAACATCGAAGCCGGTGACGTGCGCGGCGCCATGCCGTTCGACCAGATGCAGCGTGATGCCTCCGGACCCGCAGCCGATGTCGAGGATGGTCTTGCCTGCGAGCGAAAGCCCCTCGAGCACGCGGTCGACTTCGTCGGGCCCGCCCGGCGACAGGTAGCCGTCGCCCCACAGCGCCTCGAGGAAGCGGATGGCGGCTCCGTCATACTCCGGCTCGGCCTCGGCCGTTTCGATCATCAACCCTCGATCCCCAATCGACGAATGTCCGTCTCGAACGCCTGCAAAGCCTAGCCCATGTCTGGGAAAACGCAACATCATTTGTTGAACATGCATTCAATATAGC
>NZ_VFWS01000688.1:0-1011 GCF_006443065.1 Mesorhizobium sp. B1-1-5
ACAGCGGCCGATGCAGATGCACCGGGAAACGCATCGTCCTGCGCCTCGGTGGCGGGCTTGCGGGACACGGCTTTGCGCAGCCTCGACATCAGCAAGCCGATCCGGCTTGGACCCTCGGTGGCAGCGGCTCCGGGCTGCGCGGCAAGCGGCGGCACTGATGCTGGTGGCGGCGGCGGTGATTGCGGCGGCGATGCTTGCGGTATCGGCGGCGCCGGCGGAGGCGGCGCCCGGAATGCCTGGTCATCGAGCGGCGCCCGGCGCTCCTCTATCTTGCGGTCACGGCGGGATCGTGACCTGGCGGTCTCACGCAGGCTTTCATAGGCGCCGCGCATGGCGCCGAGACCGACGCCGGAGGCAAAGCCCAGCAGCAGGCCGGCAAGCGCCACCACGGCGCGCGACGGCCCGTTCGGCTCCAGCGGAATGGAGGCGGGCGAGATTACGCTCATATTGGCGGTGTTGATATTCTTCTGCTCGCCGGTCTCCTTGGCGCGCAGGAGATATTGCTCATAGACCGAGCGCTTGGCCGAGGCCTCGCGTTCCAGTTCGCGCATCGAGACAAGGTCGCTGTTGACGTCGCCGCTGCGCACCTTCATCTGCGCCAGGCGGGAAGCAAGGTCCTGTTCGAGCTGGACCGAGCGTTTCAGGTCAACCTGCAGCGACGACGCGATGCGGCTGAGTTCGGCGAGGCTGCGTTCGCGCGCGCCGGTGAGCTGGGCCTCGAGCGCCTGGCGCTCGGGATGGCGCGGTCCGAGCCGGACCGCTGCCCGATCAGCCTCCTGCTTGAGCGTTGCGTATTGCGAGCGCAGATCGCTCATGGAGTTGGAGTTGATCTCTTCCGGCAAGGTGCCGCTGAGCACCGAATTCACGTTGACCTGACGTGCCGAGGCCGCGCGGGCGTTCAGATCCATCGTGCGGGCGCGGGCGACTGAAAGCTGCTCGATGAGCTTGAGAATCTGGTCGTAGATGATCAGATCGCCATGCGCGTCGACAACATCATGGGTGGACATGAAA
>NZ_VFWS01000689.1:0-1011 GCF_006443065.1 Mesorhizobium sp. B1-1-5
ATGCGGCGCTCGAAGCCGCGATATCGGATGTCGACATGGCCGAAATGGCGATCACCAGCGATCTCGTCATCGCCCATGGCGAGGCGCAACAAGGCGCCTTCACGCTCGAAGACGTGAAGGGCATCGCCGTGGTGATCGAAAAGGCCGAGGACCGCGGCCTGGTCAAATGCGCGCGCTCGTGGCGTTACACCGCCGATGTCGGGCAGGATCCTGCCTTTCCCGATGTCTCGGCGCGCGACGCCGCCGTGCTGCATGAGCTTAACGCGCTCGGCCGGCTTTGAAGGCCAGGCATATCGGTGCACAAATGCCACGCCGGTCGGTGCAAATCCGTCCGCGCGTTGCCCTTAACGAGTGGTTGAGGTAAACACGCGAAACTCCGGAAGACAAATTGTCGCCGGATTTTCGTCGCAGTGCTTGGACACGGGGACCGGACCTTGGGGCCGGCGGCGATCGAGAGGCTGTCTAGAGTGGGACTTTTTGGCATGACCGAGAGATTTAACGCGCGCCTCGCGCTGTTGGCGCCGCTTGTCGCATCGGGGCTCGCTCTGTCCGGATGTGTCGGTTCTCCGACCTACGGCACCGACAAGACCGCCGGCGAACAATTGGCCGGCGATCTCACGGGCGCTTGTTCGTTCGCGCCGAAGCGCAAGGAACACATCGATTACAAGCCGCGTCCGACCCTGGTGAAGCCGGCGCCTGGTCAGAAGGAAGCGCTGCCGGCGCCACAGGATAGCATCGAGAGCGCAAGCGCCGAATGGCCAGAATCCCCCGAGCAGCGCCGTGCCCGCCTGCGCGCCGACGCCACCGCACACCAGGATGATCCGTCCTACCAGTCGCAGATCGTCGACGACGTGCAGACGGATCCCGCCTCGGTGAAGAAGGCGATGGAGGAATCCGGATCGAGTCACCCGCCGCGTTGGACGCCTGCCGATTCCGACAAGGGCCGCGCCGCCGATATCCAGCGCCGCCTTGCCGAAAGCAAGCAGGGCGATCCGAATACCCGCAAATATC
>NZ_VFWS01000069.1:0-26566 GCF_006443065.1 Mesorhizobium sp. B1-1-5
ATGATGTCTGCCTACTGCCTACTGCCTACTGCCTACTGCCTACTGCCTACTGCCTACTGCCTACCTCACCACCTTCACCACCGTCCTGTCCGACAGCAACGGAAGCAGCCTCGCCATGGTCCGCGCCGTCACCGCCACGCAGCCTTGCGTCGGCGTGAAGCCCGGCCGGGCCAGATGGAAGAAGATCGCGCTGCCGCGCCCGCGCCGGCGAGGTGCGATGTTCCAGTCGAGCACCAGGCAGACATCATAGAGCCGGTCGTCGCGCTTCATCCGCTCATGGCTGGCGCCATAGGGGATCTTGACCGGGCGGTTGTAGTTGCGGTCGTCCGGCACCTCGCACCAGCCGAGATCCGGACCGATCGGGGCCATTGGCAGCCTCGTCCTGCGCCCGCCCGCGAAATGATCGCCCCGGAAATAGCCAGACAGGATGCGCATCGACGCCAACGGCGTCGCGCCGTCCCCCTCATGTTTGTTGGCGGAGATGCCGCCGCGCCCCAAAGCGCAGGGAAACACCGTTTTGCCGGCTTGCAGGAAGCCTTGCGCGGGGTTGCCGGGGCGCGCGCGCACCACCAAAACGCTCAAGCCCTTCGGCAAAAATGCGCCCGACGCATTGCGCGCACGTTTTTTCTTGTATGATTGGGTCACGGAACAAATCACTGTGATCGGCTGTTGCGCCGGTGAGCTTCCGCATAAATGGGGGGAGGTCAACTGAATATTCTTTTTAAAACAACGGATTGATCCATGACATCACGCACCATTCTGATCGTCGATGACGACGACGACTTGCGCGCCACCCTGGTTGAGCAGCTGGCGCTCTACGAAGAATTCGACGTCCAGCAGGAAGCGACCGCCGCAAAAGGCGTTGCCGCGGCGCGCAGCGGCGTCGTCGATCTGCTCATCATGGATGTCGGCCTGCCCGACATGGATGGCCGCGAGGCGGTGAAGATCCTGCGCAAGGGCGGCTACAAGGCGCCGATCATCATGCTGACCGGCCACGACACCGATTCCGACACGATCCTGGGTCTCGAGGCCGGCGCCAACGATTATGTGACCAAACCTTTCCGTTTCGCCGTGCTGCTCGCGCGCATCCGCGCCCAGCTTCGCCAGCACGAGCAGAGCGAGGATGCGACCTTCTCGGTCGGCCCCTACACGTTCAAGCCCAGCCAGAAGCTGCTGATCGATCCGCGCGGCGCCAAGGTGCGGCTGACAGAGAAGGAAGCCTCGATCATCAAATACCTCTACCGCGCCGACCAGAAGGTGGTGACGCGCGACGTTCTTTTGGAAGAGGTCTGGGGCTACAATTCCGGCGTCACCACGCACACGCTGGAGACCCATGTCTACCGGTTGCGCCAGAAGATCGAGCGCGATCCTTCCAATGCCGAAATTCTTGTGACAGAAAGCGGCGGCTACAAGCTGGTTCCTTAAACATTTCATGATCAAGAACAATTCGAGGAAAAGTGTGAAACGGTTGGGCTCGGCGGCTTCGCCGAGGACGACCGTCCGGAATTGCGTCGAAACAAACATTTAGGGCGGTCGGGCGGGACCGCTTCGGGTACGATCCTGGTGCTGGAGGGCGATGGGTCGGCTCGTTGCACGCATCGCATGATGCACGGTGGAGCGTTTCGCGCGCCCAGGAGGGCGCGCCGCTCCAAAGGAGGGACTGGACTGACCGCTCGGGGACACAGCTAGGATGGCGCTGGATGACGACATCCGCATTCTGTCAAGCGTGAAGCTTTTCCAGGGCTTCACGCAGGAACAGCTGCGCCTGCTCGCCTTCGGCGCCGAGACCACCGTGCTGCAGGCCGACCATAAGCTGTACCGCGAGGACGATGTCGCTGACTCTGCCTATATCGTGGTCAGCGGTTTGATCGCGCTCTATCGGGAGCTAGGCGGCAAACGCGTCCCGATCGGTACGGCAGGCCCAGGCACCATGTTGAGCGAACTGGCGCTGATCGCCGATACCAACCGGCTGACCAGCGCCTCGGCCGCGGTCGACTCGGAAGTGATCCGATTGAGCCGCAAGATGTTCCACCGGATCCTGGAAGAATATCCGGAGATCGCGGTGCTGTTGCATGACCGCATCCTGGAGGAATTCCAGCAGATGATCGCCCGCATCGAGGAACTGGCGCCAAGGTTTACGGAATAGATGCGCCGGCCAGCGCCTTCGTCATTCTAGGGCGGAGCAAGGAGCGAAGCGACGCGCGCAGACCCTCTAGAATTCATTCCGTGACGTTGACGCTTCGCCGCGTTGCTGAATGAGGTTTTCTGGGCGAGGCGGCCTGCCCAAGGCTTCTTTGTTCTGCATCGTTGCATCCTTCGGCACTGGTAACGGATCCTAGGGTCTGCGCGCCGCTACGCGGCGCTCCGCCCTAGGATGACGAACGCGAAGGTTTGCGTCTCTTAACCGCCGACGTCGAACCTCAATCCAATTCAAACTTCGCAATCACCGGCACATGGTCGGACGGCTTCTCCCAGCCACGCGCCGCCTGCAGGATCTCGTAGCCGGCGAAAGCCGGCACCAGGTTGGCGGACGACCAGACATGGTCGAGGCGGCGGCCGCGGTTCGACGCCTGCCAGTCTTTCGCGCGGTAGCTCCACCACGTGTAGAGTTTCTGCTCGGCCGGCACATCGAGCCGCATCAGGTCGACCCAGCCGCCGGCCTTGCGCATCGCCTCGAAATTTGTCGTCTCGACCGGCGTGTGGCTGACGACGTTGAGCAGCTGCTTGTGCGACCAGACGTCGTGCTCCTGCGGCGCGATGTTCAGGTCGCCGACCAGGATCGAGGCGGATGATTCGTCCCCGCTCGCCGGTACGGAGTTCATCTCGTAGACGAAATCGAGCTTGTGCCTGAATTTGCGGTTGATCTCCGGATCCGGCTCGTCGCCGCCGGCCGGCACGTAGAAATTATGCACCAGCACCGACTTGCCGCCCGCCTGCACCCTGACCGACAGATGCCGGCTGTCGTCGATCTCGCAGAACCGTCGCTTCTCGACCAGCTCGATCGGGCGGCGGGCGACCGTGGCGACGCCGTGATAGCCCTTCTGGCCGTGGAACACGATGTGCTCGTAGCCCGCCTTGCGGAAGGCTTTTTCCGGGAACAGCTCGTCGGGGACCTTGGTTTCCTGCAAGCAGAGAACATCGGGCGCGTGCTCTTTCAGGAGCCGCTCGACGATCGGCATGCGCAGGCGCACGGAGTTGATGTTCCAGGTGGCGATGGTGAAGGGCATTCAGGCGGGTCCGGCAAGAGATCGCCGATCTAGTGCCAGCCGCGCGCCGTAAAGACAAGCCGGACTGGGCCCTGCTCCGGCTTGTAGGTTCGCTGAGATTCAGGTCAGGACGAGCCGAGAATGGTGGCTACCGAGAACCGGAGCGGAGCGTACTTGAAGTACGTGAGCACCGGAAGCGCAGGAAGCCGCCATTCGCAGGCCGGCCTCACCTGAATATCGGCGGACCTACCTGGTCTTGGTATTCAGCTCTCTATTCGCCGTATAGTCGATCGCGAAAGTGTCCGCCGGGAAGTTGCCGCCTTCCTTGACGTTGAAGATCATCACCGTCGTGTCTTTTCCTTGAGCGTCGGTGATCGTCCACTGGCGCAGCTCGTAGGTCTTCGGATCGAACATCATGGTGATCGTCGCATTGCCGAACACCGACTTGTCGGAAAGCTTGATCGTCGTCAGGTCGTCCTCTTCCTTGACGGCCTTGACGCGCCCGCCGGAGAGGTCAATCCGGTCGTCGAGCAGCAATTTCAGCGGCGTCTTCGACAGCGGGTAGAGGTCGGAGGTGTTGAGCTTCTTATTGAGGATCACCACTGATTTGCCGTCGGAGATGACGCGGAAGTTCGAGGATCCGTCATAGTTGAAGCGGATCTTGCCCGGGCGCTCGAGGAAGAACTTGCCGCCGGTCTGCTCGCCTTTCGGCCCGAACTGGACGAACTCGCCGCTCATCGACTTCACCGAGGAGAAATGGTCGGCGATCTTCTGCGCCGCTGGCGGTACCGCGGCCTGCGCGGCGGCCACGAGCTGATAGCCCGGCACGAGATTGAGAGCGGCGGCTCCGCCAAGCATCAAGCCGAGGCCAAGGACCTGGCGGCGGGTGAGGGCGAATTCGGTCTGGGTCTTCATGCCGGTCACTTTCTGTGATTCGTGTCGCCGCAGTTTCTGGACTCCCACTAGGGCCTAAGTTTGGCGGCTAGGCGAGAGCCCGCATTGAACGCGCCAGACGATTTCCGGTTGCCTGCTGACCCGGATCGGTGTCTCGCCGCGCCAGGGTTTGTCGAGATTCAGGTCAGGCCGAGTCGAAAATGGTGGTTTCCGAGAACCGGCCTACGCCGGCCGTAGCCTTCATAGGGCAGAGACACTTATGAGGGCTTCGGCCGGCGAAGGCCGGAGCGGAGCGTACTTTTCGTACGTGAGCACCGGAAGCGCAGGAAGCCGCCATTTGCAGGCCGGCCTCACCTGAATATCGATAAGCCCTAGAATTTGTCCTCTTCTGTCGGCACCAGGATCTCGCGTTTGCCGGCATGGTTGGCTGGGCCGACAATGCCTTCCTTCTCCATCTTCTCGATGATCGAGGCGGCGCGGTTGTAGCCGATGCCGAGCCGGCGCTGGATGTAGCTGGTCGAGGCCTTGCCGTCGCGCAGCACCACCGCCACCGCCTGGTCGTAGGGGTCGTCGGAATCCTCGAAATTGCCGCCGCCGCCGGAGCCGCTCTTGCCCGACGGACCGTCCTCGTCGTCTTCCTCGTCGTCCTCGGTGATGGCGTCGAGATATTCCGGCACGCCCTGCAGCTTCAGATGCCCGACAACCTTCTCGACCTCGTCATCCGAGACGAACGGGCCGTGGACGCGCTGGATGCGGCCGCCGCCGGCCATATAGAGCATGTCGCCCATGCCGAGCAGCTGCTCGGCGCCCTGCTCACCAAGGATGGTGCGGCTGTCGATCTTCGACGTCACTTGGAAGGAGATGCGGGTCGGGAAATTGGCCTTGATGGTGCCGGTGATGACGTCGACCGACGGGCGCTGCGTCGCCATGATCACATGGATGCCGGCGGCGCGCGCCATCTGCGCCAGGCGCTGCACCGCGCCTTCGATGTCCTTGCCGGCCACCATCATCAGGTCGGCCATCTCGTCGATGATGACCACGATATAGGGCATCGGCTCGAGATCTAGGTCCTCGGTCTCGTAGATCGCCTCGCCCGTCTGGCGGTCGAAGCCGGTCTGCACTGTGCGAGAGATCTTTTCGCCCTTCTTCTCGGCCTGTTGGACGCGCGCGTTGAAACCGTCGATGTTGCGCACGCCGACCTTGGACATCTTGCGGTAGCGGTCCTCCATCTCGCGCACCGTCCATTTCAGCGCGACGACCGCCTTCTTGGGATCGGTGACGACCGGCGTAAGCAAATGCGGGATGCCGTCATAGACCGACAGTTCCAGCATCTTGGGGTCGATCATGATCAGCCGGCATTCCTGTGGCGTCAGCCGGTAGAGCAGCGACAGGATCATGGTGTTGATGGCGACCGATTTGCCGGAGCCGGTGGTGCCGGCGACCAGCACGTGCGGCATCTTGGCGATGTCGACGATGACGGCCTCGCCGTTGATCGTCTTGCCGAGCGCCAGCGCCAGCTTGGCCTTGGTCGTCTCGAAATCGCGGCTGGCCATGATCTCTCTGAGATAGACCGTCTCGCGCTTCGCGTTGGGCAGCTCGATGCCGATGGCGTTGCGTCCCGGAACGACGGCGACGCGGCAGGCGATCGCGCTCATCGAGCGGGCGATGTCGTCGGAAAGGCCAATGACGCGCGAGGACTTGATGCCGGGCGCCGGCTCGAGCTCGTAAAGCGTGACGACCGGGCCGGGTCGCACATGGATGATCTCGCCCTTGACGCCGAAATCCTCCAGCACGCCTTCGAGCAGGCGCGCGTTCTGCTCCAGCGCGTCCTTCGACAGGCTTGGATCCTTGGCGATGTTCTTCGGCTCCGACAGGAAGTGCAGCGACGGCATCTCGAACGTGTCGGAGCCGATCAGCGAAGTCTGCGCCTCGCGCTGGACGCGGGCGCCCGACACGGGTCGCGCCGCCGGAGCCGCGACGCGGGTCGCGGCATCGGAGCGGAAATTCTGTACCCTGGCGCCCGGCGCGGCGCGGCGCTGGGTGGGCGCCTCGTCGTCGAAATCGTCAACGTCGGCGTCTTCGTCCTCCTCGTCGCCGAAAATGTCCTCATCGACAGGATCGACCGAAACGCTGCGGTCATTGACCATGGCGGCGAAGAATTCCGGCTCGACGCGGGCGCGGCCGCCGGGGCTCATGCGGGCCTCGGCGAACTCGGCCGATTCGACCCGCTCGGCCGCGCGCCGCCAGGCGCTGGCCTTGGGCTCCATCGCCGGTTCGAATTCGTCGCGCTCGCGCCTGCGCCGCTCGGCGCGGCGGTGCAGGAAGGCGCGGAACGACAGCCACCAATGGGTGATGGCGCCGAGCGCCAGTATCCCCTCGTCGCCCTCGTCCTCATCCTCGTCGAACAGCATCTCGTCCTGCTCGCGCGGATCGGGCCGGGCGGCGCGCTCCGTGACGGCAAAGCCGTTCTTGCGCGCGATCAATGCCGAGCCATAGGCGAACAGCCACAACATCGGCGCGGCGAGGATGACCGCTATGATGCTGGCGAACAGGCCTTTCGGATAACCGCCGACCGCGATGCCGGGGATTTTCAGAACCATGTCGCCGAACACGCCGCCGAGGCCGGTGGGCAGCGGCCAGGTGTTTGGCGGCGTCACGCAGCCGGCGATGGCCGCGGCGGTGAGCGCAAAGCCGAACCATGCGAAGCCGCGCTTCGGCAATTTGTCGACGCCGCGCGCGGAAAACAGAAGGAAGCCCCAGATCACCGCCGGAACCAGCCCCGCGACGGCGGCAAGCCCGAAGAACTGCATGGCGAGGTCGGAGAACACCGCGCCGGCATAGCCCATGGCGTTGGTCACGACGTTGCTGGTGGCGTGCGAGAAGCTCGGATCGGCGACATTCCATGTGGCCAGAGCGGCGATGCCGAAGGCGGTGAACAGGAACAGCCCCGCGCCGACCAGCCGCCCGACCTGACGCCGCGCGAATGCCTGAATGCCGTGCCCCGTATCGGTCAGCGCGAGCGGTGCTGAAGCGCCTGAACGCATGCTCTTCCCCGTGATCGTTGCCTGGCCGGGCGCATGGCGCATTCCGGCAGATTCGAACGCCAGACTATCGGGGGGAAGGTTAAGGCCGCATTAACCATGGGCCTTTGCCCGCATGGCGCGGAGCCATGGCGCGGAAACAAAGATGGCAGGCCTCGCGGCCCGCCACCTCCTTGTCTTCAAACGCCGTAGGATCAGGCCCTTCCGGAACCTGACCTTCCACGATCACTCGTTGGCGCCGCCATAGGCCTTGAGATTGGCGCAGAATTCGGCGTGGGGCTTGCTCATCGCCGCGTCCTGGCACTCCTTCATCATCGCGTCCTGCTTGTCCTTCGGCATCGAAGCCCAGGCCGCCTTGAAGCCGGCCTCCGGCTTCATGGTCTTCATGCTGGAGTCGGTGAAGAACGGGGCCATGTTGTCCGGCTCATCGAGAGCACCGGCGAGTGCAACGCCGCTGATCATCGAAAGAGCCATTGCTCCCAGGACGATGTTCTTGATGTTCATCAGGTGGTTTCCTTCCCTCTTGTTCTGGCGGACGCCTTGATGACGCTCGCTATCCCAGTACGGAATCTGACGGGCCGATGTTTCATTCCGACGGATCAAGTGAATGTGATCGAAACGGCTTAGATCATCGCCCGGCAAAAAAAGGAGGCCCGGAAGGGTGTTCCGGGCCTCAAGGCGTGAGCGCTTTTCGAGAGCGTCACGACGGGATCTTGGGAGGAATTCCGGGCCGGCGGGAGGAGGGTCCGCCGGCCCTTGGCGAAGTCTGCCTTACGGCACAACTTCGCCGTGCTGGGTGACGTCGAGGCCTTCGACCTCTTCCTGGGTCGACGGACGCAGGCCGACCAGAGCCTTGACGATGTAGAGGATCACGAAGGTGGCGATCGCCGTCCACAGGATGGTGAAGGCGATGCCGTATAGCTGCTTGCCGACCGAGGCGTCCTTGCCGAGGGCGTTGATCGCCGGATCTGCCAGCGCGCCGGTGAGCAGCGCGCCGACGATGCCGCCGACGCCGTGGACGCCGAAGGCATCGAGCGAGTCGTCATAGCCGAAAGCATGCTTGAGCTTGACCGCCGAGAGGTAGCAGACCACGCCGGCAATGATGCCGACGATGAAGGCACCGGTCGGGTTGACGAAGCCGGAAGCCGGCGTCACCGCGACGAGGCCGGCAACGGCGCCCGAGATGATGCCGAGCACCGAAGGCTTCTTGGCGACAATCCATTCGGCGAACATCCAGGCCAGCGCCGCGGCGGCGGTGGCGACCTGCGTGTTCATCATCGCCGCGCCCGCAAGGCCGTCGGCAGCCAGTTCCGAACCGGCGTTGAAGCCGAACCAGCCGACCCACAGCAGCGACGCGCCGATCACCGAATAAACGAGGTTGTGCGGCGCCATGTTGGTGGCCCCGTAGCCCTCGCGCTTGCCGAGCACCAGCGCGCAGACCAGGCCGGCGACACCCGCGTTGATGTGGACGACCGTGCCGCCGGCGAAGTCGAGCACGCCGGCCGAGCCTAGGAAGCCGCCGCCCCACACCCAATGCGCGATCGGCGCGTAGACGAAGACCAGCCACAGGCCCATGAAGATCAACAGCGCCGAGAACTTCATGCGCTCGGCGAAGGCGCCGGCGATCAGCGCCGGCGTGATGATGGCGAAGGTCATCTGGAACATCGAGAAGACGAATTCAGGAATGTTCGCCACTCCCGGCGCCCAAAGCGTCGACACGGTGATGCCGTGATGGAAGAATTTCGAGAAGCCGCCGAGATATGCGTTCGTGGCGCCGCCGTCGGAGAAGGCGAGCGAGTAGCCGAACATGAACCACAGCACCGTCACCAGGCAGGTGATGGCGAAGCTCTGCATGATGGTGGCAAGCACGTTCTTCTTGCGCACCATGCCGCCGTAGAACAGCGCCAGGCCCGGGATGGTCATCATCAGCACCAGCGCCGTCGAGGTCAGCATCCAGGCGGTGTTGCCGGTGTCGAGCGCCGGTGCCGGCGCGGCAGGCGCAGCGGCAGTAGCTGCCGGGGCCGCCTCCTGCGCGATGGCGGCGACGGTGCTCATGGCCACGAGCGCGAGCGAAGCGGCCGCGCGTCCCGTCGTCTTCAAGGTGGAAGGAATATTCATTGAACTCTCCGTTGGAATGGATGGTCGCCGCTTAGAGCGCGTCGGTGTCTGTTTCGCCGGTGCGGATGCGTACCGCCTGGTCGATGCCGAAGACGAAGATCTTGCCGTCGCCGATCTGGCCGGTCTTGGCGGCTGCGGTGATGGCTTCGACGGCCTTGTCGACCATGTCGGCGCCGACCGCGACCTCGATCTTGATCTTGGGCAGGAAGCTGACCGCGTATTCCGCGCCGCGATAGATTTCGGTATGCCCCTTCTGGCGCCCGTAGCCTTTGACCTCGGTGACGGTCAGGCCCTGGATGCCGACGGCGGTTAGCGCTTCGCGCACCTCGTCGAGCTTGAACGGCTTGATGATTGCCATCACGATTTTCATAAGGTTTCACCCTTTGCTGTTGCGGTCCCCCGCGTTTGCACACCTTCACCGATCCCGAGGAGCCGGAGAGTGCCCGACAGGATTCAAGCTCCGTGCCAATTGCCGAAGCAGGGTGTTAACCTGTTGTAAACAAAGAGGATGGGCGATTGGTGCACATCATTCGCGCACGGGCATGGCAGCATGCCTGCCTATAAAATAGGCAAAAAATCGAAAATGCACGTATTCCAGGCAATTGCCTGAAGCCGGCTCAGCGTTTCAGCCGGATCAGGCCTTCCTGGGCGACCGAGGCGATCAGAGTCCCATCCCGCGCGAACAGCGAGCCGCGGGTGAAGCCGCGCGACCCCTGCGTCGACGGGCTGTCCTGATTGTAGAGGATCCAGTCGTCCAGCGAATGGCTGCGGTGGAACCACATGGCGTGGTCGAGGCTGGCGGCCTGGATGTCGCGGTCGAAGATGGCGCGGCCATGCGCGAAGGTCGAGGTGTCGAGCAGCGTCATGTCGGAGAGATAGGCGAGCACCGCCGCCTGAATGGCGCGGTCTTCCGGCACCGGGCCGGTGGTGCGGATCCAGATGTTCTGCTGCGGCTCCAGTTTCTCGCGGCTTGTATAGTGCTTCAGCATCACCGGCTTCATCTCGATCGGCCGGTCGCGCTCCCAGTAGCGCCTGATGCCTTCCGGCACCGCCTCGCCGAACTTGCCGAGCAGCTCGCGTTGTGTGAGCAGCGTGTCGGGCGCCGGCACGTCGCGCGGCATCGGCAGCTGATGCTCGAGCCCGACCTCATCCTGCTGGAAGGATGCCTCCAGAGAGAAGATCGCCTGGCCATGCTGGATCGCCACCACCCGGCGCGTGGTGAAGGAGCCGCCGTCGCGGATGCGGTCGACCTCGTAGACGATCGGCAGCTTGGTGTCGCCCGGCCGCATGAAATAGCCGTGCAGCGAATGCACGTGGCGTTCGGGTTCCACGGTGCGCTGCGCGGCGACCAGCGCCTGGGCGATGGTCTGGCCGCCGAAGACGCGCTGCCAGTCGACCTTGGGGCTGCGACCACGATACAGATTGTGTTCGAGCTGCTCGAGGTCGAGAATGTCGAGAAGCTCGTCCATGGCCGCTGTCATGTTTGAAATCCTTCACGGATGTGCCATGTCCGGTTTCGGACAGGACGCGCAGGCAGTCAAGGCCGCAATGGCGGCCGGCCGCAGCCGCGAAAGGATGATGCCATGGTCGACCGCAAGCCGGATGCAGCAGCCGCCAATGGGAAGCGCGAAGCGCCGCTCGACGTGCTCATCGCCGGCGCCGGCTATGTCGGCCTCACCGCCGCCGTGTCGCTGAAGCAGGCGCGGCCGGGCCTCGCCATCGCCGTCGTCGACGCGGCCCCCGCCGGCGTCTGGCAGCGCGACGGCCGCGCCTCGGCCATCGCGGCAGCCGCCAGCCGCATGCTGGAACAGCTCGGCGTCTGGGAAGAGATCGCGCCGGAAGCGCAGGCGATCACCGAGATGATCATCACTGATTCGCGCGCCGCCGACCCGGTGCGTCCGGTGTTTTTGACCTTCGACGGCGAGGTGGCGCCCGGCGAGCCTTTCGCCCACATGGTCGCCAACCGCGACCTGAACGGCGCGCTGCGCCGCCGCGCCGAAAAGCTCGGCATCGACATCATCGAAGGCATGGCGGTCAGCGCCTTCAACGCGAATGGCGCCGGCGTCACTGTGCATCTGGCCGATGGTGCCGCACTGAAGGCGCGGCTGCTGGTCGCCGCCGATGGCGTCAATTCGAAGCTGCGCGACATGGCCGGCATCAAGACCGTCAAATGGGAATACGGCCAGTCCGGCATCGTCTGCACGGTGGCGCATGAGCGCCCGCACAACGGCCGCGCCGAGGAGCATTTTCTGCCGGCGGGTCCCTTCGCCACGCTGCCGCTGAAGCCGGACACGGATGGGACCAACCGCTCCTCGATCGTCTGGGTCGAGCGCACGGAGGATGCCAAGGCGCTGGTCGAGGGCGACGAGTTCGTCTTCGAGCACGATCTGGAACAGCGCTTCGGCCTGAGGCTCGGCGAAATAAGAGTTGCCGACAAGCCGCGCGCCTGGCCGCTCGGCCTGACGCTCGCCCGCGCCTTCGTCGCACCGCGCTTCGCGCTGGCCGGCGATGCCGCGCACGGCATCCACCCGATCGCCGGCCAGGGCCTCAATCTGGGCTTCAAGGATGTCGCGGCGCTCGCCGAAGTGGTGGTCGAGGCCGACCGGCTCGGCCAGGATATCGGCGCCCTCGACGTGCTCGAGCGCTACCAGCAATGGCGCCGCTTCGACACGCTGCAGATGGGCATCACCACCGACGTTTTGAACCGCCTCTTCTCCAACGACATCGGCCCGCTGCGCCAGGTCCGCGACATCGGGCTGGGGCTGGTGGAACGCATGCCGCGGCTGAAGGAGTTCTTCATCCGCCAGGCCTCGGGCCTCTCCGGCGACACGCCGAGGCTGCTGAAGGGCGAGGCGATCTGAACTCCTTACTGGCCGAAGCCTGCACGACGTCGTCATCCACGGGGCGGAGCGGGAGCGCAGCGGACGCGCAGACCCGAGGACCAGTCCGTGACTTTAATCGTAGGTGCTGCGGAGCAGAATTCTGCACCGCTGCAATTCTTACAGATCACGGAATGGATTCTATGGTCTGCGCCGCGTCGCTTCGCTCCTTGCTCCGCCATAGAATAACGAGGCGAGAGGCGTTTCGGCCAATCACGAACGCAGGCGATCTGATCGCCTTGTGGCTGGCCGAAGCTGACACGACGTCGTCATCCACGGGCGGAGCGGGAGCGCAGCGGACGCGCAGATCCATTCCGTGACTTTAATCGTGGGTGCAGCGGAGCAGAATTCTGCACCGCTGCAACGCCTACAGGTCACGGAATGGATTCTATGGTCTGCGCCGCGTCGCTTCGCTCCTTGCTCCGCCATAGAATGACGAGGCGAGAGGCGTTTCGGCCAATCACGAACGCAGGCGATCCCGCGGCGCCTTCGGCTTAATTCACCTCGAAGCCCAGCTTCTGCCGCAGCCTCAGCATCCGCTGGTCGGCGATCCTGAGGCTCTGCCCGCCGCCTTGCGCGACGCGGTTCAGCATCCTGAGCAGGTCGTCCCGCTCATGCGGATCGAGGCGCTCGCGCAGGAACGGTGCCAGCTTGTCGATGACGATCGTCGTGTCGTCGATCTGCGCGGCGGCCCATTTGGCGTAGACGACCGCCTCTTCGGTCTTCTTCCGGCTGTCCGCGATCTGCGCGATCACCTCGCGAATGACCGCCTCGCGCTGCGGCAGGACCGGACCGTGCTCCGCGACGATCGCGGTAATCAGCGTCGCCGCCGCCACCACCGGATCGTCGATCGCCGTCAGCGGCGAGAGCGCGGCCTGATTGCGCAATTTCTTGCGACGGATGTTGCCCTGGACGCGCCCGACGACGTCGGCCACCTCGCGCGCGGCGTCGCTCATATATTTCAGCCGGTACCACCAGATGGCGGCCGCTCCGAGCAGGCCGAGGATGGCGATCAGAAAAGGCATGCCGAATTCCCCCGAAATCGCGGCGACGATAAAAGAAGCACGGCATCGCTTCAACACGCAACGGTTGCGGCCGGTGAAGAAACACTGAAGATGTTTCCCGCAAGAGACAGCTTCAACCGGCGCGCCGCGCCCATGCTGACCGGCGGCTATGAGCCCGGCACGTCGTAGATCGCCCTGATTTCGACCGTGCCGAGCTCCGCCAACGGGATCTTGGCCGCAATGTCGAGCGCCTCGGCAAGGTCCGCCGCCTCGACCATGACGAAGCCCAGGAGTTGCTCCTTGGTCTCGGCGAAGGGACCGTCGGTCACCAGCGCCTTGCCATTGCGCCGCCGGAGCGATTTCGACGTCTTCACCGACTGCAGCGCCTGCGCGATGACCAGCTTGCCTTGCCGGTCGAGCTCCCGGTCATAGCCGAGCGAGTCGGCATCGAGCTTGGCCATACGCTCGGGGGTCAGCGCGTAGAGGTCCTTTTCCTCGCCATAGACCAGCAGCACATATTTCATTTCGAGCTTCCTTTCGTTGACGCATTATAGGAGGCGACGGTGTCGGTTTTGCCTGCCATCGCCGCATGGTCGAGCAGGCATGCCGCGACGCCGATGATGGCGATGGCCGCCGCCAGCCGGCCGAAGCCGAGCGCCGGCGGATCCAGCCAGAATTCTTCAAGTCGCCTCCCTTTTCGCTCGGGCCTTCCCCAGATCGCAAGAAACAGGTTGTCCATCTTAACCTCCATCGGCCGGGAGTGGCCGCCCGCAGGACGGTCGGGCAGACGGGAAGTCGACATTTTTGCATGCGCTTTTTTTTGAGAATTTTCGAAGCGCCTCGCGCAAGCACAATCATACCGGGCCATGGATGGTCTTCCGCCGCGCCCGCGCTATAGTTCCAGGAACGTCGGCGCCCGCCGGCGCAAACCCCGACAAGGCAGGAGGATTCCATGGACCGCACCGCAAACGCCGTCTGGAAGGGCAATCTGAAGGAAGGCAACGGCACGCTGGACACCCAGAGCGGCACCTTGAAGGGCACGCCCTATTCGTTCAAGGCGCGTTTCGAGGACGAGAGCGGCAAATCCGGCACTAATCCGGAAGAGCTGATCGCCGCCGCGCATGCCGGCTGCTACGCAATGCAGCTGTCGCATTTCCTGGCCGAAAACGGCACGCCGGCCGCCGAGCTCGACGCCAAGGCGGTGGTGACGCTGGTGCCCGGCACCGGCATCACCGGCAGCGCCATCACCCTGGTCGGCAAGGTGCCGGGCATCGACGCGGCGAAATTCAAGGAATTGGCCGAGAAGGCCAAGACCGAATGCCCGGTGTCGAAGGCACTGGGGGCGATCAAGGTTTCTCTCGACGCAAGGCTAGGGTGAGAAGCTTCTCCGCGAAGGCTGGCGATCCTTCGCCCCCCTCTCTGCCCTGCCGGGCATCTCCCCCTCAAGGGGGGAGATCAGATGTCGCGTCGGCTTTCATCAATCGCCAACGGTGAAAGAAGGGCGCCGGCGCCGGAACTGCTAATCTCCCCCCTTGAGGGGGAGATGTCCGGCAGGACAGAGGGGGGCGCCTCGCACCAACGTTTCTGGTGAGAGCCAGTCTAACCCCCCAGCGCCTCGATCTTCGCCCGCAGCGCCGCGACCTCTTCCTCCAGCGCCTCCACCCGCGCCTCGAGGTCGGTGTCCGCAGTTGTCGCCGCCGGCTGCCAGGGCGCCGCCGCCACCGCTGCCGCTTCCACCGGACCGCTCAGCAGATGCACATAGCGTTCCTCGCGCTGGCCGGGCGCGCGTTCGAGCAGCTGGATCAGCGGCGGCCGGCGGCCGATCATCAGGTCTAGATTGTCGCGCAGCTCCTCAATCGAAGCAAAGCGCGCCATGCGCTCCGAGCGCGCCAGCAATTCATGCGCCGTCTGCGCGCCGCGCAACAGCAGCAGCCCGATCACCGCGATCTGCGGCGTGGTCAGCGAAAAGCGCTGCGCCATCAGATGCTCGTAGCGCTCGACGCGCGAAGCGAAGGCCTGGCGCACGAGGCCTTTCTGCTCGAGCGTGCTCAAGGCCCGCCGGACCTCCGTCAGCTCCAGCGCCATCACCGGCTCGCGCGCCGTCTTCTGGTTGGCGGCCTGGTGCGCGCCGTTGAGCGTCAGCGGATAGACGTCCGGCGTCAGCTCCTTCTTCTCGATCAGGGAACCCAGCACACGCGCTTCGGTGGCGGATAGGACGGGAAGGTCGGTCATTGGGTTGCTATCCTTGCTAAGGTCGGAGGGACAGCGCCCCCCTCTGTCCTGCCGGACATCTCCCCCACAAGGGGGGAGATCGGCAGCTTCGCCGACGGCGCTACATCCTTCAACCTTGAAGATTGGCGAAAGCCGCGATGACAGCCATCTCCCCACCCGTGGGGGAGATGGCGGCAGGCCAGAGGGGGGCGCGAAGGAACGCCGCCTGCGAGATTATCGCGGGCGAACAGCCTTGCCTAAACCCTTCTCTCCACCATCATCTTCTTGATCTCGGCGATCGCCTTGGCGGGATTGAGCCCCTTCGGGCAGGCCTGCGCGCAGTTCATGATGGTGTGGCAGCGATAGAGCCGGAACGGGTCTTCGAGATTGTCGAGCCGCTCGCCTGTTGCCTCGTCGCGACTGTCGATCAGCCAGCGATACGCCTGCAGCAGCGTGGCCGGGCCGAGATAGCGGTCGCCGTTCCACCAATAGCTCGGGCAGGAGGTCGAGCAGCACGCGCACAGGATGCATTCGTAGAGCCCGTCGAGCTTCTCGCGGTCCTCGTGGCTCTGCAGCCATTCCTTGGCGGGCGTCGGCGAGACCGTCTTCAGCCACGGCTCGATCGAGGCGTGCTGGGTATAGAAATTGGTGAGGTCCGGCACCAGGTCCTTGATCACCGGCATATGCGGCAGCGGATAGATCTTCACCGCGCCGGAAATATCCTCGACGCCCTTGGTGCAGGCCAGCGTGTTGGAGCCGTCGATGTTCATGGCGCAGGATCCGCAAATGCCTTCGCGGCAGGAACGCCGCAGCGTCAGCGTCGGATCGATCTTGTTCTTGATCCACAACAGCGCGTCGAGAACCATCGGCCCGCAATCGTCCATGTCGACGAAATAGGTGTCCATGCGCGGATTCGCGTCATCGTCCGGCGACCAGCGGTAGATGCGGTATTCGCGCAGGTTGGTCGCGCCTTCCGGCTTCGGCCAGGTCTTGCCTTGCTGGACCTTCGAGTTCCTGGGAAGCGTGAGTTCGACCATTACCTGCGGTCCTTTCGGATGACGAGCTTCAGCCCGGACCAGATTTCGTTCACGGCGGCGACCTTGACGTCGACCAGGTTGTTCATAAAGATCAGCGAAATCGTCATCAGAAGAGCCCTAGGTAGCGCTTCTTCTTGACGATACTTGGTCTGCCTGCATCCAACACATCGGAAACACCTGCGCTGTCGAGTGCAATAATCAGAGCCTTAACACCCTTTTTCAGCTTCAGCGTCATCTCATCTGCGTGAAGCGGGACGACCGCGAAGAAATTAATCTTAGTGCGGTCGACCGCATGAAGGACATCTCTCCCTTCGGGCCAACTCGGTGGACGGAGAAGAATTACGCCGGACATTTTGGTGTTGTCGGCGTAAGGCTCCGGCGGACTGCCTTGTGACGCAACAGTATGCGAACTCCATATCCAGCTTCCATAGTCGTGAGGCATTCGGGCGAGCGACTTCATCAAGCGGATGGGCCAGTATTTATTCGGATCAGCGAGTTGATTTTCGGCGATCATTCCGTTTTCCCCAGCAGCAAACCACGTCGCCGGCAGCGTAAAAACCAGTTCGGCTCGTTCGAAATCCTGGCGGGGGTGGAGATCGTCTGGGGCATTCATCGGGAGGTCGCTCATCCCGCTCGTTACAAGAGTCCAGTTATTTTTAATATCGTTTGGTGGAAACACGAGTAGATCAAGATGTACTTTATCAGAGATGATTTCGTGGAAAACGCCTGCTTGTTCGCCCAGGAATTCTCCAAGAAATTCTTGGATTTCTTCCAGGTAGACGGCGACATCTGTCGGGCCTCGAAACTCCGTTCTCGCACCAGTGTAGTCGTACACTGAAGTTCCGTCGGGTAATTTCGACCGCTTTATCATTGCCGCGTCAATACACCCTGGCCTTCGGCGCGATCTTGGCCACGCTGATGCCGCCGTCCTTTTCGGCCAGCAGCGGATCGGTATGCACCGGCCGATAGCTCAGCGTCACCTTGCCGTCTTCGCTCAGATGGGCCAGCGTATGCTTGCGCCAGTTGGCGTCGTCGCGCGCCGAGAAATCCTCACGCGCATGCGCGCCGCGGCTCTCCTTGCGCGCCTCGGCGCCGTGGACCGTGGTGATGGCGTTGGCCATCAGGTTTTCCAGCTCCAGTGTCTCGACGAGGTCGGAATTCCAGATCATCGAGCGGTCGGTGACCTTGATGTCCTTGAGCTCGCCCCAGAGTTCCGAAATGCGCCTGCAGCCGTTCTCCAGCGATTCCTGCGTGCGGAATACGGCGGCGTCTTTCTGCATGGCGCGCTGCATCTTCTCGCGCAGCACGGCCGTCGGCGTCGAGCCGTTGGCGTGGCGCAGCCTGTCGAAGCGCTCCATGATCTTCTCGACCGAGGCCGCGTTGGGCGACGGGATCGCCGACTTGCGGTCGATCACATGGCCGGCGCGGATCGCCGCCGCGCGGCCGAACACGACGAGGTCGATCAGCGAGTTGGAGCCGAGCCGGTTGGCGCCGTGCACCGAGGCGCAGCCGGCCTCGCCCACCGCCATCAGGCCGGGCGACACCTTGTCCGGATTTTCGGCCGTCGGATTGAGCACCTCGCCCCAGTAGTTGGTCGGCACGCCGCCCATATTGTAGTGCACCGTCGGCAGCACCGGGATCGGCTCCTTGGTGAGGTCGACGCCGGCGAAGATCTTGGCCGACTCGGAAATACCCGGCAGCCGCTCGTGCAGCACGGCCGGGTCAAGATGGTCGAGATGCAGGAAGATGTGGTCCTTGTTCTTGCCGACGCCGCGGCCCTCGCGGATCTCCAGCGTCATGCAGCGCGAGACGACGTCGCGCGAAGCCAGGTCCTTGGCCGACGGCGCGTAGCGCTCCATGAAGCGCTCGCCCTCGGAATTGACGAGATAGCCGCCTTCGCCGCGCGCGCCCTCGGTGATCAGGCAGCCGGCGCCGTAGATGCCGGTCGGGTGGAACTGCACGAACTCCATGTCCTGCAGCGGCAGCCCGGCTCTGGCCGCCATGCCGCCGCCGTCGCCGGTGCAGGTATGCGCCGAGGTGGCGGAGAAATAGGTCCGGCCATAGCCGCCGGTCGCCAGCACCACCATCTTGGCCGAGAAGCGATGAATGGTGCCGTCGTCGAGGTTCCAGGCCACGACGCCGGTGCAGGTGCCGTCCGGCTCCATGATCAGGTCGAGCGCGAAATATTCGATGAAGAACTGCGCGTTGTTCTTAAGCGACTGGCCGTAGAGCGTGTGCAGGATGGCGTGGCCGGTGCGGTCGGCGGCCGCACAGGTGCGCTGCACCGGCGGACCGTCGCCATAGTTCATCATATGCCCGCCGAACGGCCGCTGGTAGATCTTGCCTTCCTCGGTGCGTGAGAACGGCACGCCATAATGCTCGAGCTCGTAGACGGCGGCCGGCGCCTCGCGCACCATGTATTCCATGGCGTCGACATCGCCCAGCCAGTCCGAGCCCTTGACGGTGTCGTACATGTGCCACTGCCAGGAGTCCGGCCCCATGTTCGACAGCGAGGCGGCGATGCCGCCCTGCGCGGCGACGGTGTGGGAGCGCGTCGGGAACACCTTGGTGATACAGGCGGTGCGCAGCCCCTGCTCGGCCATGCCGAGCGTGGCGCGCAGGCCGGCGCCGCCGGCGCCGACGATGACGACGTCGAATTTGTGGTCGACAAAGGTATAGGCGGAAGCCGCGTTGGCGGTGTTTGTATTGGCCAAGACGTCAGCCTCCGAATGCGAGTTTGAGCAGGGCGAACAGCGAGGCGACGCCGACTGCCACCGCGAAGAAGGTGTTGAGAGCGATCAGCGCCAGCCTCATGCCTTCGCCATGCACATAGTCCTCGATGATGGCCTGCATGCCGAGCCGCATGTGGTAGAGGCCGGAAATCAGCACCAGCGTCAGCACCAGCGCCACGAAGGGATTGGCGAGCGCCGCCCGCACTTCCGTGTAGCCGTGGCCGTTGACCGCGATCAGGAAGCCGACGAAGAACAGGATGAGCGGTATGTTGGCGATCGCCGTCAGCCGCTGGCGCCAGAAATGCTGCGTGCCCTCGCGCGCCGAGCCCAGGCCCCGCACTCTCGCCAGCGGCGTGCGCATGTCCGAATTGTTCGCGCTCATCACAAAGCTCCCCGCGCCATGTAGCCGGCGATCCAGATCAGCAGCGTCAGCACGATCGAGCCGGCGAGCGTCGCCCAGGCGATCCTGGACGCGGTGTGTTTTTCCAGTCCCGCGCCGGTGTCCCAGACGAGGTGGCGCAGCCCGCCCAGCATGTGGTGCATGAGCGCCCAGGTGTAGCCGAAGAGAACCAGCCGGCCGAGCCAGGAGCCGAAGGCCCAGTTGACCCAGTCGAATGCGGCCTGCGAGCTCGAAGCGGCAATCAGCCAGGCCGCCACCAGCAGCGTCCCGAAATAGAGCGCGCCGCCGGTGATGCGATGGATGATCGACATCGTCATCGTGATCGGCGGCCGGTAGATCGTCAGATGCGGCGAGAGCGGCCGTTCACGTCTGGCAACTGCGCGGGTGGCTGGTGATTTGCTCATGGCTCCCCCAGTTCGGCATCCTGAATGCCACGATGGGAATGCGGCGTTTGCCGCCCCCATTTATGGCATCGGACAGCCGGTTTCTAATGCTCTTTTTGCACCGCGTCAAAGCCGGAAAATCGTTTTGGAAACATCATTTAGTCTGACAAATTGAGGGCCGCGCGCTTCAATCGATTAGCGGCTGTTTTGAAGCCAGCGCAGCGTTCGCTGCAGCGCAGCAATCAGATGACCGACGCGGCGGCCGGCCGCGTCGGGTTCCGGGCGGGCCGGCCTCACCCGAGTATCGTCGCACCTCAGCGCCTGCAAGTCTGCGGCGTCGACCCTCTCTTCATCACCAGCGCCTCGCGTCCGTCGATCACGATTGCGTCATGGGTCGCTGCTTCCTGGTAGCGGCTGCTCTGGTTGGCGGGCGAGGCCGCGAACTCTTCGGCCGTGCCATCGGGCCGCATGACGCGCAATGCGTTGCCCAGATTCTGGATGGTGATCATGCCGCCATTGCCGCATCTGTAGGTGGCCGTGCCGATGCCGGAACGCGGCACGGTAAGGTCGGTGACGATCCTGGTTGCGGGCGCAGGCGTTGCAGGCGGCTTCGCCGTCGCAGGTACCGGCGCCGTTGTGGCTGCCGGGGCCGTTGCAGGTATGGCGGGCGTTGCGGCTGCCGGCGCCGTCATGGGTGCGGCGGATTGCGGGGGAGGAGCAGGCGAGGCGGCGGGCGCCGCGGCATTCGCCACCTTCGGCGCGCCGTCCTGCGGCACGCAGGCCGCGGCCGCCAGAAGCAGCGGGATGGCGATCGACACTCGAACCGTGCGGTCAAAGCTCATGCGCTGCCCTTTCGTGCGCGGCACGCTACAGCAATTCCAGGAAAAAGTGTGAACGGTTGGGTTCGGCGCCTTCGCCGTGGTCTTCCGTCCGGAATTGCGTCGAAACAAAGAGATAGGCGGTTGCCCTTTCCGTGAGACGGTGGACCGCTGTAGCCATGCGGCGCCGCAAGATCAAGTTGACCCTGGGTCAGCCGGCTATCCAGAACCGCGCCCGTCGCCCGGGGAGCCCGACCCTCGAAAATTAACCACGTTCTTTAAGAACCGGCGCCGAAAGCCTCCCGCCTCTTAACAAAGGTTAAGAAAGAGTTAATTTCCGATTCGAACCGGATTCCAGGCGCGATCCGTGCGCCGATCAAGGGAGAGCGACATGCGTTCGAATTCAGTGCGGATAGGCTTCGCGGCCGCAACGCTGGCGGCGCTGGCGATCGCCGCGCCGGCCGAGGCCGGCTTGCGCCATCACGACCGAGTCTATGCCGATTCCTTCGGCAATCTCGTCATTGACAGCGCCGCCGGCTACAAGCGCATCGTCGTCGGCGAAGGCAAGCTCGCGAAAAAACTTTCCGAATACACCGGCACCGGCCAGCCGGATGTCGCCTATGACGATGCGGAAGAGCCAGGCGCGCCCGGCTGCTACCAGCCGCCGGTGCTGGTCAAGGGCCGTTCCTATATGTACGGGCTTTCCGACGGCGAGATGCCCAATCTCAGCCCTTGCCGTTGAGGATAGCCGGCGTGTGGCGCCGCGCCGACACACCTGACACGCGCACGCAGTCGCGGCCGGCATTCTTGGCGTGGTAGAGCGCGGCGTCGGCGCGCCGCAAAAGATCGGCAAAACCTTCGTCGTCGGCAAGCTCGGCCACGCCAAAGCTTGCGCTGCAGCGATGGTCGGCAGGTAGCCCGTCGATCGGCAGGGCGCCGAACGCGTTGCGGGCGCCTTCGGCAAACAGCCGCGCCGCGGCGAGATTGGTGCCCGGCAGGATGATGGCGAATTCCTCGCCGCCGATACGGCCGGCGACATGGTGTTCGGCGGCGGCTTCGCGCAGGAATCCAGCGAAGGTCTCGATCACGCGGTCGCCGCAGGCATGACCGTAGCTATCGTTGATGCTCTTGAAATAATCGAGATCGGCGATCACCAGCGCCACCGGCACGCCGCGACGGACGGCATCCCGCATGGCAAGGTCGGCATGGCGTTCGAAGCCGCCGCGGTTGAACAGACGCGACAAAGCGTCGGTTTCCGATTTCGCCGTCGCGTCGTTGAGCGCGTCGCGCACCAGCACGGCCAAGGCAAGCAGCGCCAGCGCCAGCCCGAACACGGTGCCGAGCGATTGCGACACCAGCGCATAGCTGGTTTGCACATAGGCCTGCGGGTTGGCGCCCCAGCCGCCCAGCGCGCCCGCGATGAGCGGCTTGGAGGCAAACTGCACGGCGCTGGCGCCGAGCACCAGCGCCAGCACATGGTCGAGCCGCGCGAGCCTTTGCCGGGAGGACAGCACGATGCCGAGCGCGACGAACTGCATGGCGGCGTAAGGAAGCTGGTAGGCCATCATGCGCGTCAGCGAGTGACGCGGCAGGTCCTGCACCAGATAGACGGCGACCGAGGTGACGACGAGGAAGCACAGCATCGTCGCCCAGGGCGGCCGCACCCCATATTTATAGGCCAGTCCGCCATTGAAGGCGATGGTTGCGCCGAGGAACACGGCAAAGGCGGCAACCACCGGCAGCCGCGCGTCCGCGAAGGCGGGGATGCTGAATTCGATGGCGAAATAGGCCATGCCGAGCAGATAGCTGAAGGCAAGCCAACGCGCCGATACGCGTCCGCTGTCATGGACGGCAATCGCCATGAACGCCGCCGACAGCAGACCGGCGACGAGCAGGTTGATCATCAGGATGAAGTCGGCGCTGCCCATATTTGCTCCTTGACCGAAAGCAAATCATCGACCGGCGAAAATCACGTTAACGCCAGCCATGGCGGAAGGGCCACGGACCGTTGCGATTGGCTCAAAGGCCCCATCCGGTCGTCAGGGCATTTGGAACGCCGCTTAGAGGTCAATGGCAATCGCCTGGTTCCGCGATTGGCCGAGCCATCCCTCCGATCGTCATCCACGGGCGAAGCAAGGAGCGAAGCGACGCGCGCAGACCCGAGGATCCATTCCGTTACTTTCGAGAGCCGCTCACGGTGCAGAATTCTGCTCCGCTGCATTCTTCGGCGAAGGTCACGGAATGGATCCTCGGGTCTGCGCTCCGCTTCGCGTCGCTCCGCCCGTGGATGACGAAGGCGCGGGGTGTCCACTTGTGTCACCCGGCTGCGAGCCGCTCGGCAACGAAGGCGGTTTCGGGCCGCTCGTAAGACAGGCGCACGCTGTCGCGGCCGTTCTTCTTGGCCTTGTAGAGCGCCTCGTCGGCGCGCCGCATCAACGGCATCAGCCCTTCCCTGCCGGTGCGGGCGGCAACGCCGAAGCTTGCGGTGACCCTCGTGTCGGGCGGCAGGCCGTCGACCGCGCCAGCCGAATAGAAGGAACGGATCGCTTCGGCGAAGAGCCTTGCCGACGCCAGGTCGCTCAGCGGCAAAAGCACGGCGAACTCTTCGCCGCCGATGCGGCCGGCGGCCCCGCGCGCGCCGGTGGCGGAACGCAGCTTGGCGGCGAAGTCGGCAATCACCCGGTCGCCTGCCTCATGGCCGTGCTGGTCGTTCAGCGCCTTGAAGTGATCGAGATCGGCAAGCACCAGCGCGACGGGAAATCCGGCCTTGCCGCACTGGTCGAGCAACAGGGTCGCCCGCTCCTCGAAGCCGCGGCGATTGAGGATGCCCGAGAGCGGGTCGGTATGGGTCTCGTCCTTCAGCGCCCTCATCACATCGAGCGCCGCCGCCGTGAACAGGCAAAGCGCGATCAGCAGCGACAACAGCGCGTGCGAAAGCAGCGCCGTCGTCCAGTAGGACGATCCGTAGAAGCCCTCATAGCTGGGGAACGGCCCGTGCGCGATGACGACGACCAGCGTGCGGGCGATGAAGTTCAGCCCTGAAAGCAGCGACAGTGCGAACAGGATTTTCTCGGTTGGGCCGTTGTTGCGCACCGTTCTCAGTTCCGCGCCGACCAGCAGGCTGAGCGCGCCGAAGCCGAAATTCATCGCAAGCACGCGCCAGGTGAGATCCGGCTGGACGAACATGAACCAGATGAAGGCGGCTAGCCCGCCGCCGGTCACGATGCCGATGCCGACATAGGGCACGCGCCGCCCGTAGCGCGCGATGATCGCGCTGGAGAGGCAGCAGGCCGCGATCGTGAAGCAGATGTTGGAAACAAGCTTGGTCAGCGCCACACCGACCGGAAGCGTGAAATATTGCAGCAGGAAGCCCGGTGCCGACAGGCAGTAGCTCGCGCCGAGCGCGGCCAGATACGGGCGATGGCGCTGATAGCACCACAGCACGAGGAACGCAGCGCCGAGCGCCAGCGCTATCGTCGGATTGAGCAGCGCTATGAGCAGACCGGTGTCCAAAGGACTGCGACTTTCCCCAACTTACCCAGGGGGAGATACTAGGACGCAAGCCCAAACAAGCGGTTAAGCCTCGATGGATACGTCGCATGCCGCGCGGAACCGGCCTGCCGGAGCGGCGTTGTCCGGCCAGGACAGGAGATGCCAGACGGGAGACGATCGAGATGGCCGGCACGATCACTTTGACGAACCACGATGAAATCCGCTCCTGGGCGGCGGCGCGTGCCGGCTTCCCGGCCATCGTCGACGTCTCGCCCGAGGCCGGAACGCAGCCCATGCTGCGGCTGGTGTTCGGGCAACAGGCCTATGAAGACACCGACCGACCGGAACGTCCGATCAACACCGGCGGCTACGAGCTTGTGGAGTGGGACGAGTGGTTCAGGATCTTCGACGAGCGGCAGCTGGCCTTGGTCGTCGCCGCCGACGAGCCCGGCCGGCGCGAGGAATTTCACGAGATCATCCGCAGATAGATCGCCGAAAAGCGAAAGGCCCGGACGTCCTGTCCGGGCCTTTTGTTGAGAAACGCAGCCGGGCGCCTATTTCCAGTCGCGGATGTCGACGAAATGACCGGCGATCGCGGCCGCCGCCGCCATTGCCGGCGACACCAGGTGGGTGCGGCCCTTGAAGCCCTGCCGACCCTCGAAATTACGGTTCGAGGTCGAGGCGCAGCGTTCATGCGGCTTCAGCCGGTCGTCGTTCATGGCCAGGCACATCGAGCAGCCCGGTTCGCGCCAGTCGAAGCCGGCGGCGACGAATATCTTGTCCAGGCCTTCAGCTTCCGCCTGCTCCTTGACCAGGCCGGAGCCGGGCACGATCATGGCGTTGACGCGCGGGTTGACCTTCTTGCCCTCGACCACTTTGGCGGCAGCGCGCAGGTCCTCGATGCGGCCATTGGTGCAGGAGCCGATGAAGACGCGGTCGAGTTCGATGTCGGTGATCCTGGTTCCGGGCGTCAGCCCCATATAGTCGAGCGCGCGGATCTTCGAGGTGCGCTTGTTCTCGTCCGCGATCGCTTGCGGATCGGGGACGATACCTTGCACCGAGACGACGTCCTCGGGCGAAGAACCCCAGGAGACGATCGGCGGCAGTTTTTGCGCGTCGAGCACCACGACCTTGTCGAAGTGCGCGCCTTCGTCGGACTGCAGCGTCTTCCAATAGGCGAGCGCGGCGTCCCAGTCAGCGCCCTTCGGGGCGCGCGGCTTGTCCTTGACATAGGCAAAGGTCGTCTCGTCCGGCGCGATCAGGCCGGCGCGGGCGCCGCCCTCGATCGACATGTTGCAGATCGTCATGCGGCCTTCCATCGACAGCGAGCGGATCGCCTCGCCCGCATATTCGATGACGTAGCCGGTGCCGCCCGCCGTGCCGATCTCGCCGATGATAGCGAGGATGATGTCCTTGGCGGTGACGCCTTCCGGCAGCTGGCCGTCGACGCGCACCAGCATGTTCTTGGCCTTGCGCTGGATCAGCGTTTGGGTGGCGAGCACATGCTCGACCTCAGACGTGCCGATGCCGTGCGCAAGCGCGCCGAACGCGCCATGCGTGGAGGTGTGGCTGTCGCCGCAGACGATGGTCATGCCCGGCAGCGTAAAACCCTGCTCCGGCCCGATGATGTGGACGATGCCCTGGCGGATATCGTTCTCGGAATAATATTCGATGCCGAAATCCTTGGCGTTCTTGGCCAGCGCCTCGACCTGGATGCGGCTCTCCTCGTTCTTGATGCCGAACTTGCGCTCGGGCGAGGTCGGCACGTTGTGGTCGACCACGGCCAGCGTCTTTTCCGGATGCCGGACTTTTCTGCCGCTCATGCGCAGGCCTTCGAAGGCCTGCGGGCTGGTGACCTCGTGCACGAGGTGGCGGTCGATATAGAGCAGGCAGGTGCCGTCGTCCTGGCGGTCGACCGTGTGGTCGTCGAAGATCTTGTCGTAGAGGGTGCGCGGTGCGCTCATGTGCGTAAATCCGTCGATATGAGAATGGGAAAAGGACGCCGGCAATCCGGCGCGACGACTGCGATCGGTCGGTTCAGCGAAGTCGGCTGGTGAGCGCGCCACAGACGCGCGCGGAGAAACGCGACGGCAGGCGCTTTCTGTCCTGCAGCACGAAACCCTTATAGGCCGGATCGCTGAAAAGCTTTTCCATGGCGCGGTAGATAGCAATGTTTTGGCTTTTCGGCAATCAGCGCGACTTCCCCTTCTCCCCTTGTGGGAGAAGGTGGATCGGCGCGCAGCGCCGAGACGGATGAGGGGTGTTCCAGCGAAGTGAGGCGTCGGCATTCCCTGGAACACCCCTCATCCGGCCGCTTCGCGGCCACCTTCTCCCACAAGGGGAGAAGGCAA
>NZ_VFWS01000690.1:0-1010 GCF_006443065.1 Mesorhizobium sp. B1-1-5
TTGCCGGGATTGTGGTCCCAAGTTTCGCGCCGAGCGCCGAGAAGGAGGATCGTAACCTGGTCCTTTGGGACTGGGGTCCGGGTCTGCCGCACAAGGTAGCCGTATTCGACCCAAGCGGCCGGTTGCCGAAGGACCAGCTGTCCTGGAGATAACGCACTTTTCCGCATCCGAAGGGCAGGGGAGGGGCGAGCCCGGCCTATAGTCCGCTCGCCTTTGTGAGGTTGACACGGAAGCGATCGCGTCGGCGCTGATAGCGGCGAGTCATTTCAGCCGAGGCATGGCCGAGCTGCTTTTGCACATAGCGCTCATCGACTTCGGCCGAGGAGGCGAGGCCAGCGCGTAGCGAATGTCCGGCAAAGAGCTTTGCTCGTTCACCTTCCGACAGATCGCCGCGCACGCCGGCCGCCAGCGCAGTGCGCTTGACCAGGCGCGCGACCTCCTGATCGTTGAGCCGATCGGCGCCGACCGCCTTGCCCTGCCCGGTGACGCGCCTGAAGAGGGGACCGTGCGCGATACGGGCGAGCTTGAGCCAGGTCTGCACCGCGACAACCGGGCAGGTGGCATCGGACGACCCGCGCCCGACTTCAACCTCCCGCCAGCCGGTCTTGCCGCGAAGCGAAACCAGCATGCCCTTGTCGAGGATCTGGATCCAGCCGCGGCCGTCCTCAGTCTGGTCGCGGCCGACGTCCAAAGCCACGATCTCGGAGCGCCGCAGGCCGCCGGCGAAACCCAAGAGCAGCATGGCGCGGTCGCGCAGGCCGCGCAAGGTTCCGCGGTCGAGTGTTTCTAGCATAGCGGTCAGATCCTCGGGAAGGATCGCCTCCTTCTGCCGGGGCGGGGCGGCGTGCTTGTTGCGGATGCCGGCCATCACGGTGGCGATGTGCCGATCCTTGCGGTCCAGCGGCTGGCCGCGCTGCGTGTAGTTCCAGGTCAGGGATTACAGGCGGCGCTCGATCGTCGCTACCGCCTTTTTGTCCCTTCCAGTGCCCGAAGCCTGCGCGGTGATATAG
>NZ_VFWS01000691.1:0-1010 GCF_006443065.1 Mesorhizobium sp. B1-1-5
AAGACGCCTTCATCGTCTTCGAGAAGCACGACCAGTTCCGAACGCGAATCGGCGTCGCAGGCGATGTGGCCGGGGAAATCGTGCACGTCCTTGATCAGCATCGAAGTGCCGAGGTCGACCGCCGTGCCGCATACGCCCTTGCCGACGGCGATGCGCACGCAGGCCGGCTTGCCCTGGAACGGACCCAGCACCAATTCCTCGTCCGAGGCCAGGAAATAGAAGCCCGCCCAGTTGAGATCGGGCACCATCTGGAAGATCAGCGCCGCGGTGTTGGCGGCATTGGCGATCGAGTCGCCCTCGCCCTCGAGCAGCGCCTTCAGTTGCGCGGCAAGATCGCGGTAGAACGCGGCCTTGTCCGAAGTGTCGATGGCCTTGGCTGCGAACATGGCTTGTCTCCGAACTGAGAATCGCGGTTCCGTTTTCCGCAGGCTCTGCACCAAACGACCACCGGAACAGTCTACCGTGAATCCTACCCGCCACGAAAGCCGCAAGATCAGGATCGCTGCCGGCGTCATCGCGGATGCGTCGGGCCGGCTGCTTCTGGTGCGCAAGCGCGGCACCAGCGCCTTCATGCAGCCCGGCGGCAAGATCGAGCCGCGCGAGGCCCCGCTCGACACCCTGATGCGCGAACTGCGCGAGGAACTCGGATTGGCGATCGACCCCGCCACCACCTCCTGGCTCGGCCTGTTCTCGGCCACGGCCGCCAACGAGCCGGACAGCACGGTCGAGGCGGAATTGTTCGCGCTCTCCATCGACGGCCAGCCGATAGCCGCCGCCGAGATCGAGGAGATCATCTGGCTGGAGCCCGGCTCGACCAATTCCGTCGAACTTGCGCCGCTGACGCGCGATGTGGTGCTGAGGTTGAGCGGAATGTAGCGGCGGCGGCGCCGCTATTACATCGGACGCTTGGGTTCGCCCTTTTGTGGCATTGCCGGATCGGGCTCGGATGTCTTGTGCTTGTCGGCGGCAATCCTGCGTATGCGGTCGAAGCGGCTTTCCTCTGTCGTTTC
>NZ_VFWS01000692.1:0-1009 GCF_006443065.1 Mesorhizobium sp. B1-1-5
AGCACGGCCCTCACCTCGCCCAGCCACGGCGCGCGCTCCAGATCGGCCATCAATGCCTTGAACTGATCGAGCGGCGGCACGATGCGGGTCGCGCGCCCATGGCCGGGATGCCAGGGCAGGATGATTGTCGGCACTGCCCATACCGGGAAACCCAGCGATTCCAGCGCAAAGACGGCGGCGCGATTGCCGACCGAGCCGCGTGCGACATGGCTGGAAATGACGATGACCGCGCGCGGCGCGTCGGCTTGCTCGGTGCTCATTGGAATCCTAACTGCCTCGGGTGAGGAAAAGCACGAGCCAGACCATCAGGCCCAGCGCCAGCAGCAGCCCAATTATCCTGCCAATGCGCGTGCCCCAGACTTCGATCGGATCCGCGCGGTCGGCATCGGCCGCCGCGACGTGGTCGCGAACGGCCTTCGCGGTCCGCGCCGCGAGCGAAGTGGCGGCCGGATCGGTTTCGCGCGCGACGCGCTCGAGGATGCGGCGCGATTCGGTGTCGCTGTCCTGGCGCTGCACCATGATGCTGTCCTGTTTCGTGGCGACCTTACCGCGTTCGCTCCGTCAATTACAGCGCCTTGCGACCGACCGTAACCCCATCGGTAACCGTCTGCGCCGAGGTCGTTTTCTTGCGCGCCGATTGTGGTAATGCTTCGCATGCAACTTCTACCGCGGGGACCGATCATGTTTGCCCAGCGCCTTGCTTTCCCGACATTCCGCACGCTGCCCGCCTTGCTGGTGATGGCCGTCATGCTGCCGCTGCTTGCCGGCTGCGGCTACAACACCATCCCGACGGCGGAGGAGAACGCCAAGGCGGCGTGGAGCGAGGTGCTGAACCAGTATCAACGCCGCGCCGACCTCATCCCCAACCTGGTCGAGACGGTCAAGGGCTACGCCTCGCACGAAAAGGACACGCTTGACGCGGTGGTCGAGGCGCGCGCCAAGGCGACGCAGGTCACGGTAACGCCAGAAACGTTGAAGGATCCCGAAGCCCTCAAGAGGTTTCAGGACG
>NZ_VFWS01000693.1:0-1008 GCF_006443065.1 Mesorhizobium sp. B1-1-5
GGCAAGGGCGCCATCATCTCGTTCGAATTGCAAGGTATTCATGCCCATGACGTGTCGATGGTGATCGACCGGCAAGGCGTGGCTGTGCGCGCGGGCACCCATTGCGCCCAGCCCCTGTTGAAACGCTTCGGCGTAACCTCCACATGCAGGGCGTCGTTCGGCATGTATAATACGCGAGCCGAAGTCGATGCTTTGGCTGATGCGTTGGAAAAAGCGCGCAAGTTTTTCGGGTGACGATAATGGAAGATGCCAGCACAGCTACCGACGCTGTTCCCGACGCGGCCGCTAAGGCGGTGGTTTCCGCCTCCGCAATTCCCGCCGACGAACTGGCGCGGCTGACCGACGACATCGTCTCGGCGCTGAAGACGGTCTACGACCCGGAAATCCCGGCCGATATTTACGAGCTTGGCCTCGTCTACAAGATCGACATCGAGGACGACCGTTCGGTCAAGATCGACATGACGCTGACCGCGCCCGGCTGCCCGGTGGCCGGCGAGATGCCGGGCTGGGTTGAGAACGCCGTCGGCGCCGTCGAAGGCGTGTCGGGCGTCGAGGTCAACATGACATTCGACCCGCCCTGGTCGCCCGATCGCATGTCGGAAGAGGCGCAGGTGGCGGTGGGCTGGTATTGACCTTGAGTCCCGCACACTTGCGCCAGTGGTAAAACTTCACCATTTTAGGTGAGGAATCATTCGGCAGGCCTTGAACCTGCATGGAATGGAGAAGGAAAAAGATGGGACGCTTTGCCGTCATCACGATGACCGAAAAGGCCGCCGACCGGGTGCGCGAGATCGTTGCCACGCGTGAGAATGCGCATGGCATTCGCCTCGGTATCAAGAAGGGCGGTTGCGCCGGCATGGAATACACGGTCGACCTGGTGACCGAACCCAATACCAAGGACGACCACATCGAGCGCGACGGCGCCCATGTCTATGTCGCGCCGGAAGCAGCACATTTCCTGTTCGGAACCGAGATGGATTTCGAGCAGACGACGCTGCGCACCGGCTT
>NZ_VFWS01000694.1:0-1008 GCF_006443065.1 Mesorhizobium sp. B1-1-5
GCCGAGCATAATTTCCTGAAATCGCTGCGTCCGACCACGCTCATCAACCGGTTCGCGACAACCGAGGAAGTCGCGAACATGGTCGTCTACACCTGCTCCGAGCAGGCCTCGGCGACCACCGGCGCCGCGTTGCGCGTCGACGGTGGTGTGCTCCGCTCGATCGGATGAGCCGCGTCCCACCGCCGCGGTGGCATGAGGGTCGCCGCGGCTGAGCCGGCCTCAAATCGGCGCCGGCTCGGGTGCCTCATATCGGCAGCGATTGTCGGATCGTCGGAGCCGCCCTGGGGTGCGCCGCCGATCGACCGGGCCGAGGTCAAGATCGACGAGGGGCCGTGGATCGCCAAGAAACATACCTGTCGGGAGAGCAACGGACAGGTGACCGCCGTATTCAGGTCAGTTGACGGCTCGGCGCGTCGAGCCGAGCAGCCTGGAAGCTGTGTTTGCTAATGCCAGGAGCCGCCGTCTGCTCTCGGCCCTTACGCGTCCGTGCAGCAATGCGCCACTGTCCGGAATTACGGTTGGGAAGAGCGCTCGTCCGCCGGTTGCGGGAATTGCCCTTCGTTGTTCATGCTTACTTCTGTGACCAGCTTGCGGCGAAGCGCCGTGCTGTAGTCGTTTGGCCCTTTTGGCGTCATGACGAAGGCCTGGGAACCGCCAATGACCGATTTGGCAAAATAAGATGCCAGCGGATTGCCGGGATCGTCGTCTTCGGCGGGAATGGCGATGGCGTTGATCGTATATCCCTTGGCAATGGCGTTCAGCCTGCTCGGCTGAACAGGAAGTCCGTCGTTGTTCTCACCATTGGAGGAGATATCGATGACCTTCTTGGCGGCATTTCCAGGAAACTGGTCCAACAGAAGACTGCCAATGTCGATAGCCGAGGAAACCGATGTTCCGGATCGCCCTCGACGGATGACGCCGGTATCCCCTTTCCTGCTGATCTCCGCCGCCGCCGCTCTTGCATCTTCCAGTCCGCAGATGCTTGTCCACGGCAGTATGGTGCGTGCG
>NZ_VFWS01000695.1:0-1007 GCF_006443065.1 Mesorhizobium sp. B1-1-5
GCAATAGATCTGCACATTGGGGAAGAGCAGCGTTCCCTTGCCGATGCGCACGCTTGCCGTGTCGAGAATGATGCAGCCGGCATTGAGAAAGACGCCGTCCCCGAGAAAGATGTTGAAGCCATAGGCACAGTGGACCGGCGCCTCGATGCGGGCGCCCTCGCCCGCGCCGCCGAGCAGATCCCGCAAGGCAGGCCCGATGTTGCCGCGCTGACGGGGCGCAAGCGAATTGTGCTCGAATACGGCGCCCGCAGCCACGCCACGCAGCGCCTCCAGTTCGTCATCCATGCACGTATACCACTCGCCCGCCGCCATTTTTGCGCGTTCGCTCTCAGCCATGCGGTGCCTCCGTCATCATTGCCACGCACCGTTGCGGCGTAAGAGAGCGCCTATGCAAGTACTGGCCAAATACCGGACCTATGGTAGCCTGCCTTTTCAGGGCTGTCCCGGCCCGGGATCGAGGGGGATGAACATGCTTTACATTCTTGCACTTCTGATCGGGGTCATTGCCGGCCTACGCGCCATGACCGCGCCGGCCGCCGTCGCCTGGGGCGCCTGGCTCGGCGGGCTGCCGGTTGCCGGCACCTGGGCACGCTTCATGAGCCACTGGGCCGCTGGCGGCATTTTCACTATTCTGGCTATCGTCGAGCTGGTCACCGACCAGTTGCCGTCGACGCCGAGCCGCAAGGTGCCGCAGCAATTCGGCGCCCGTATCCTGCTCGGTGCCTTCAGCGGCGCCGTGATCGGCGCCACTGGCGGCGCCACCATCGTCTGCCTGATCGCCGGCGCCATAGGGGCCGTTATCGGCACGCTCGGCGGCGCGGAGGCGCGCGGCCGGCTGGCGGCCGCCTTCGGCAAGGACCAGCCCGCGGCCTTCATCGAGGACGCGGTCGCGATCGTTGGCGGCCTCTTGATCCTGGCGGCGGTGGCATGACGGCGAAAACCTTCGATGCCATCGTCATCGGTGCCGGCCAGGCCGGCCCTCCGCTGGCCGGCCGCGGTCAGCCGGC
>NZ_VFWS01000696.1:0-1005 GCF_006443065.1 Mesorhizobium sp. B1-1-5
GCGATGATTACGGCCACCATGGATTCGGCGGCCCGGCCGGCACCATCATCGCATTTGAGTGCGATGCCGAGGCCAAGCTCGGGAAGCGCCGCGCAATGGACCCCTTCGGCGCCGCCCTTCGCAAATATTCGGCCAGGCGCCGCCTGCATCAGCGCGAGATCGGCGCGGCCTGTGCCGGCGACGAAGAACGGCTCGGCCATGCAAGCCGACAACAATCGCTTTGCCGCCCTGGCGCGCCCGGGCGCGAAGCCCCTGCCGGTCACCATGCGGGCAAAGCCAAGCGCAAAACTCCTGAGCGGCACCGCGTAGGTCGGGATCGAACAGCCATCGGTTGCGCGTTCGTCGGCGCCGTGGCGAGCTCCTGTCACCGCCTGCATGGCGTCGCGCACCATTTCCTGCAAGGCGTGATCCGCCCTGACATAGCCTTGAGGCTCGATGCCTGAATGGACGCAGGTGCAAAGAAAGCCGGAATGCTTGCCGGAGCAATTGTTGTGCAAGGCGTTCGGGGAACCGCCTGCGCGGGCGAGTGCGATCGTCGCGTCGTGGCTCGACGGCCAATGCGCGCCGCATTCAAGCGCCGACCCGTCCAGCCCGGCCCTGGCGAGCATCGACCGCGCCAGTTCGACGTGGGCCGGTTCGCCCGAATGAGAGGCGCAGGCCAGCGCCAGTTCGCGGTTACCGAAGCCGTAGGCATCGGCAGCACCGCTTTCGACCAGCGGCAGCGCCTGGATCGCCTTGACCGCGGAGCGCGGAAACACCGGCCTCGATGTGTCGCCGATCTCGAGAACCGGCCTGCCATCGGCGTCGAAAACCGCGACCGCGCCTCGGTGCGCGCTCTCGACGATGGCGCCACGCAGAACTTCGATCAGAACCGGATTTGTCATGTTGCCCCCGCGGATGCGGGTCGCTTTTACCGAATCCGATCGAGAATGGAAACGTAGTTGGCGACCGCCGCGCCGCCCATGTTGAAGATGCCGCCAAGCTTGGCGTTGGGCACCTGGATGC
>NZ_VFWS01000697.1:0-1005 GCF_006443065.1 Mesorhizobium sp. B1-1-5
AAGGCGCTGGCGCTCAAGAAATTCCGCGACCAGCAGAACGCCTTCATGGCCGAGGGCCTGAAGCTGGTCATCGATGCGCTCGACCTCGGCTGGCATATCAGGACCCTGGTCTTCGCCAAGGCCGGACGCGGCAACGCGGCGGTGGAGAAGGTCGCTGCGCGCACGGTGGCTTCCGGCGGCACGGTGCTTGAAGTCTCGGAAAAAGTGCTTGTCGCCATAACCCGCCGCGACAATCCGCAAATGGTGATCGGCGTTTTCTCGCAGAAATTCCTGGCCCTGAAGGATATCCGCGCCGACAATGGCGATGTCTGGGTGGCGCTCGACCGGGTGCGTGATCCCGGCAATCTCGGCACCGTCATCCGCACGGTGGACGCCGTAGGCGCGAAGGGCGTGATCCTGGTCGGAGACACCACCGATCCCTTTTCGGTGGAGACGGTGCGCGCCACCATGGGCTCTATCTTCGCCGTTCCGGTGGCCAAGGCGACGACCGAGGCATTCCTCGCCTGGCGCGGCGGGTTTTCGGGTCTCGTCGCCGGCACACACCTCAAAGGCGCGGTCGACTACCGCTCGGTCGATTTTTCCCGGGGGCCGGTGCTGCTGATGATGGGCAATGAGCAGCAAGGCCTGCCCGAAAGCCTGGCGGCGAGTTGCGACAGGCTGCTCAGGATTCCGCAGGCAGGGCGTGCCGATTCGCTCAATCTTGCCGTCGCCACCGGCGTCATGCTGTTCGAGATCCGCCGCGGCGCGCTGAAACTGGACCCTATGGTGGATTCGCAATGAGGGTTGCCCAATCGTGAAATCATGGTCTCCCTATGCGCTGCTGGTCGTCGCGGCCATCGCGCTCGACCAGTGGATAAAACATTTGGTCGAGATCGGCCTTCCCTTTCAGGAAAAGCTCGATCTCCTGCCCTTCCTGGCGCTGTTTCGCACCTATAATACCGGCATCGCCTTCTCGATGTTCTCATCCTTCGGCGATACCGGGCTGGTGATCATCGCCGTTCTCGT
>NZ_VFWS01000698.1:0-1004 GCF_006443065.1 Mesorhizobium sp. B1-1-5
GGAATATCCAAAGGGTTCTGCGTGACGAAATAGACACCGACGCCCTTCGAGCGGATCAGGCGCACCACCTGCTCGACGCGGTCGATCAGCACCTTCGGCGCGTCGTCGAAAAGCAGATGTGCCTCGTCGAAGAAGAAGACCAGCTTCGGCTGGTCGGGGTCGCCCACTTCGGGCAGCTCCTCGAACAGTTCCGACATCAGCCAAAGCAGGAACGTCGCGTAGAGTCGCGGATTCATCATCAGCTTGTCGGCGGCCAGCACGCTGATGGCGCCGCGGCCGTCGCGGGTGGTGCGCATGATGTCGGCGATGCGCAATGCCGGCTCGCCGAAGAAGTTCGCCGCCCCCTGCTGTTCCAGCACCAGCAGCGTGCGCTGGATGGCCCCGACCGAGGGTTTCGTCACATTGCCGTAGCGGGCGCTGATCTCTTCGGCGCGCCCGGCGATATTGGCGAGCAGCGCCTGCAGGTCCTTGAGGTCGAGCAGCAGCAGGCCTTCCTCATCGGCGATGCGGAAGGCGATGTTCATGATGCCTTCCTGGGCTTCGGACAGATTCATCAACCGCGACAAGAGCAGCGGGCCCATCTCGGAGATGGTGGCGCGGATGGGGTGGCCCTGTTCGCCGAACAGATCCCAGAAGATGACGGGGAATTCCTGAAAGTCATAGGGGTCGAGCTTGACCTGCTCGGCGCGCTTGACCAGGAAATCCTGCGCCGTGCCGATCATGGCTATACCGGAGAGATCGCCCTTGATGTCGGCGCAGAACACCGGCACGCCGGCATTGGAGAATCCCTCGGCCAATATTTGCAAGGTGACCGTCTTGCCGGTGCCGGTGGCACCGGTCACCAGGCCGTGACGGTTGCCATAGTGCAAAAGCAGGTTTTCGGGACGCTGATAGCTGTCGTCGGGCTTGCGGCTGGCGCCTATGAAAATGGTGTCGTCAGCCATATGTCCGGTCTCCGCAAACTGCTGTGTATAAAACCAGCCCCTTGCCCGAAGGTATAGTGG
>NZ_VFWS01000699.1:0-1003 GCF_006443065.1 Mesorhizobium sp. B1-1-5
GGGCGCTTGGCGACCTCAGCGTGAAGCTGATCATCGCCGTCGTGGCACTGATCCCCTATCGGCTGCTCGCCGCCCGCTGGAGCCAGCCGGCTGTTGCTGCGGTCTAGGCCGTGATTCCCTGGATCCAGCTGGACTCCGCGAAAACCCCGGATGGCGCGCAGGAGCTTCGGCTCAAGCGGCGCGGTTCCGAATTCTCGATCATGCTGGGCACCAACGAGTTGATGAACAGCCGCCTCAGCGGCTCGGAAGAAGCGTTGGCCAGGCTCTCCTGTCGGAGGATCGCCGGCCGCAGACAGCCGAGAATGCTGATCGGCGGGCTTGGCATGGGTTTTACGCTGCGCGCCGCTCTCGCCGAGTTGGGCGAGAATGCCGAAATCACTGTCGCGGAGTTGGTGCCGGCGGTCATCGCGTGGGCGCGAGGGCCGATGGCGGAGGTGTTTGGTGGCTGTCTCGACGATCCGCGCGTCATCGTCCGGGAGGCCGATGTCGGGCAGTTTATAAGATCCCGGCCCGCGGTCTGGGACGCCATCCTGCTCGATGTCGACAACGGCCCGGACGGCATCGTTCACAAATCCAACGACGCGCTGTACAGCCTGCAGGGTCTGGCGGCAGCGCGCACCGCACTGAAGCCCGGCGGCGTGCTTGCCGTGTGGTCGCAAGGGCCGGACAGCGGCTTCACCCGGCGGCTGAAGCAGGCAGGTTTCGCGGTCGAGGAGGTGAGCACGCGCGCCAACGGCAAGCGCGGCGCGCGTCATGTCATCTGGATCGCCACCAACGGCTCGCGACCCTGAGCGGACGCCGTCATTTGATGAATAGCCGACCAAATCGAAGCCGGCGTTGAATACCTTCAACTTCAGCTTCGCAGTTGGAGCGCCAAATCAGTCCTGGTGCAAAATGAATTCCAGATAGAGATTGCGCTGCAGGATCGAGTGGTTGTCGTCGGAGAGCAGAGACACCATCAGCGCGCCGGCTTCGCGCTTCCAGACGTCGAGCCCTTCCATAT
>NZ_VFWS01000007.1:0-109595 GCF_006443065.1 Mesorhizobium sp. B1-1-5
CTTGATGGCCTGAACGCCGAACTGCTCCTGGTTGAAGAAGATGTACCAGGGAAACAAGGCGCAGATCAGGCCGAGCGTGATGCCGAGCGCGGCGATGACGAAATCGCTGCGGCGGTCCGCGCTCTTGTCGGCGAGGCGCGGGAACTGGGCTTTCGGCGGCTCCGGCCACTCGGTGCGGGGAAAAAGCCCGTCGAGCAACGAATCGCGGCTGGCCTGTGCCATATCGGCGGTCGCCCTCGGCGGATGCGGCCTGTTGGCTTTGTTTAGAAGAGCCGTCGCCTTCTCCGTCCTGGCGAGCGCGGCTTTGTTCCTGGCAATTCTTGCTTCATCGGCAGCGGCTTTCTCCGCCGCCTCGGCCTCGGCAAGCATGTCGCGCAACATGCGCTCGGTGTATTGGAGCTCAGTCTCCTTGATCGCCATTCAGCTTCCCCTTGAGGTGGCGGGCGAGGTCGGTGAACGGATCGGCCGATGCGCGGTCCCTCGGCGATTGCGTGAGCGCCTCGTAGATCAGCGGCACCTGGCGCACCGCGATGTCGAGCTCGGCATCGGCGCCGCTCTGGTAAGCGCCCAGCAGACGGATGTCGCGCGTGTCCTCGAAGCGCGCGATCATCGATTTCAACCTTGTCACCAGCATGCGCTGCTCCGCGCTCCAGGCCTTGTCGGCGAGGCGTGAGATCGACGACAGCGGATTGACCGGCGGATAACGGCCCTGCTCGGCAAGCGCGCGGTCGAGCACGACATGGCCGTCGAGGATGCCGCGCACCGAATCGGCGACCGGATCGTTATGGTCGTCGCCGTCGACCAGCACGGAGATGATGGCGGTGATCGAACCCTTGCCTTCGGCCCCCGGCCCGGCTCGTTCGAGCAGCTTCGGCAGGTCGGTGAAGACCGAGGCCGGATAGCCGCGCGCGACCGGCGGCTCGCCGGTTCCCGTCGCTACCTCACGCAGCGCATGGGCGAAGCGGGTGATGGAATCCAGCACCAGCAGCACGCGATGGCCCTGGTCGCGGAAATGCTCGGCTACGCACATGGCGGTGTCGGGCGCGCGCCGGCGCATCATGGCGCTTTCATCGCTGGTGGCGACGACGGCGACGGTCTTGGCCATGCTCTGGGCGCCGATCGTATCCTCGAGGAATTCGCGCACCTCGCGGCCGCGCTCGCCGATCAGCGCCACGACCACCGTATCGAAGGCCTCGGCGCCGGCCAGCATCGCAAGCAGCGTCGACTTGCCGACGCCGGAGCCGGCGAAGATGCCGAGCCGCTGGCCGAAGCAGAGCGGCGTGAAGATGTCTATGACCCTGACGCCGGTGAGGAAGCCGGTGCCGACGCGCTGACGCGCCAGGGCGCCGGGCGTCGCGCCATGTGCGACATCGGCGGCATTCGGCCTGATCAGCGGCGGTCCGCCGTCAATAACGCGAGTCAAGGCATCGATGGCGCGCCCGCGCCAGGAAACATGCGGCGCGACCGCGAGCGGGCCGCGGCGAAAGACGGCATCGCCGATGCCGGCGTCGGCGCTGCGTTCGAAAGGCGCGACCACCACCTCGTCGCTGCCGATCTTGACGATCTCGCCGCGGCGTGCGCCGGCCTTGCCGCGTTGCTCGACGATGTCGCCGAGCCTGGCAATCCCGGACAGGCCGCGGACCTTGTAATGCGTCGGCGATATCTCGGCGACGCGGCCGCCGCGTGAAAGCAGCGCCTGCGGATCGTCGAACCGCCGCCAGACGCGCTCGAGCGCGGCCAGCCTGTCGGTCCGTCCGGTATCCGCCGGGCTGTCGGAAGCGCGCAACAGGGACGAGCCGGTCGTCATGCCGTCACTTCGAGCCGAGCGTCTTGATCGCGTCGTCGGTGGAGGAATCGGTCTGCCGCATCAGCGCCGCCGTGTTCTCGAAAGCGCGCTGCACCTGGATCAGCCGAGTCATTTCCAGCACCGGGTTGACGTTCGACTCTTCCAGAAAGCCTTGAGCGATACCGACGTCCGAGCGGTCGGTGACGGGTTCGGGCGTGCGCGCCGGAACGACACCCGAATTGCCGTAGCGGACGAAATTCTCGCCGGGGTCGAAATTGTAGAGGCCGATCGCGCCGACCAGTTGATCGTTCTGCCTGAGCGAGCCGTCGGCGCCCGCCTTGGGGGGGCCGTTGCGCGGATCGAGCTGGATCGGGGCGCCGCCGCCGTCCAGGACGGGGTAGCCTTCGATCGACATCAATTCGCCGTTCTCGTTCATCGAGAAGCGGCCGTCGCGCGTCATCACCGTGCCGGCGGGCGTGTCAATGGCGAACCAGGCGTCGCCCTGGACGGCGAAGTCGAACGGGTTGCCGGTTTCGGTCAGCGCGCCATGCGCGCCGGAAAGATAGGTCTTGCCGGAGGAGGCGAAGGAAACCGACTTCGGCCCGGTGCCCGAAACCACATCCTCGAACTTCACGCCGGTGGCGCGAAAGCCGATGGTCGAGGCGTTGGCGACGTTGTCGGCGATGGTGTCGAGACGGCGCTCGAGCGCGATCTGCGAGGAAAGGGCGACGTAAAGGCTGTCCTGCATGATCTTCTCAGAATTTCAACTGCTGCATGGCCATCATCAAATCGGTGGAGATGCCGACACTGGTCGGTTGCGCGAAGAGCACGCTGACCGACGTCACCGCTGTCGAGGTCGGATGATTGATCTCGTACATGCTGGTGAAGCGGGTCAGGAATTTGGTGAGCTTGTCCGGGTCGGTGAAGTCCTTGATGTCGAGCTTCTGCTCGAATAGCTGCGCCTGCTTGTCGATATCGGCGGTGGCGAAGGAATCGGGCAGGCCGAGCGCGGTGCGGACCACGCTGGCTAAAGCGGTGTCGGCGAGAACATCGTACCAGCTGGTGATGTCGGGTGCCTTGCGCTGAAAATAGAGCGCCAGCCGCACGCCTTCATTGGTCTTGCCGGCATCCTCCTCCAGCGTCTGGCGCATGTACATGTCGACGGTCGGCTGCTGCGCCGGATTGATGGTGGTCGCGTTTTCGCCGTATTGCTCGAAGTTGAACGCGGTGGCGAGCCCGGCATAGGCCTTGTTGGTCATCTTGTTGGCGACGCTGTCGGGGTCGCGAACGCCGCCGGCAAGGACGCTGCGGATGAGGTCCTTGCTCTGCGTGGCCGGATCGAGCCCATAAGCCGAGAGCGCATAATTGTACAATCGGCTGTTGGCCATCAGATCGTCGATGGATTTCACGTTCGTGACGTTGGCAAGGTAGTATGCGGTCTCCGACGCGATGTAGTCCGCGTTGGGCGGGATCAGGCCAAGCGGCGATTCCGTCGTGTAGATCTTCGGGGTGTCTTTCAGCACCACATCGCGCGACGTCGTCTGATCGCCATATTGGGCAAAGTCGAAAGCCGTGACGAAGTTGGCGTAGCGTTTGTCGGTCAGCTGGTTTGCGGGGCTGCCGGGATCGCTGACGCCGCCTTCGAGCATAGCGCGGATCTGCTGCGGTTTTTCTGTCGTGGCATCCAGTCCGTACGAGGCCATGGCGAAAGTGAGCAGGCGCTTGTCGGCCATGAGGTCGTCGATCGACTTCACCTTGGAGATGTTTGCCGCGTAATAGTCCGCCTCGCTCTTGATGTATTGCGCGCTCGGCTCGACCAGTTTCAATCCGGTTCCAGCCACGTAGCCTGCCGGAACTCCCTGCTGGACCTTATCGCGGGTGGTCGTCTGGTCGCCGTATTGGGCGAAGTCGAAAGCCGCGACGAAATTGGCGTAGCTCTTGTCGGTCAGTTTGTTGGCGGGGCTGTTGGGATCACTTACGCCGCCTTCCAGCATCGCTCTGACGGTTGCTGCCGGTTCGGTTTCGGCGTCCAGACCGAATGCGGCCATCGCATATGTCAGCAGGCGGCTGTCGCCCATCAGATCGTCGATCGACTTCACCTTGGAGATATTGGTGGCGTAGTAGGCGGTCTCGCTCTGATAGTAAGCGAGCCCGGTCTGCGAGGCGCCGATCTGGACTTGCAGCGCATAATTCTTCGGCACCAACTGCTGCGCCTTGTTATAGACGGTCGCATCGGCGCCGTTGGCGGCGAAGTTGAATGCGGCGACAAACTGCGCGTAGCGCTTGTCGGTCAGCTTGTTGGCGAAGCTGTCGGGATTGGAGACGCCTTCCTTCAGCGCCTTGACCATAAAGGCCTTGGCATAGTCCATGTTCTCCAGCCCGTAAGCCTTCATGGCGTATTTGAACAGGCGGTCGTTGTTGACGAAATCGTCGATCGATTTCACCTTGGTGATGTTGGCCAGATAGTATTGGGTGTCGCGATCGACCGTCGGCTGCTGCTCGATGCGAGCGATAGACTTAGGGATGTCTTTGGCGATCAACTGGTAGCTAATGTAGGTGCTAAGCAAAGGGCATGCCTCCGGCCGAAGCTATCCCCGCACAATAGCGTCACTTCCTTGCGCGAAGCTGAATCGCGTTCGATGCCTTCGATTCAAGCCTCACACAAGGCACGGGGACTATCCCTGATCCACGATGTGACATGCGGAAGGACCTGCCGTGGGCATTCTGATCGGACTTGTGGTGACGCTCGGCTGCGTTCTCGGCGGCTTCATGGCCATGGGCGGGCATCTGCATGTGCTGCTGCAGCCGTGGGAAGCGGTTGTCATCTGCGGCGCGGCGCTCGGCACCTTCCTCGTCGCCAATCCGATGAAGACGGTCAAGGATACCGGCAAGGGCATTCTCGAAGCCTTCAAGCAGGCAGTGCCGAAGGAGCGCGACTACCTCGAGACGCTGGGCGTCCTGCACAGCCTGATGCGCGAACTGCGCTCGAAGTCGCGCAGCGAGGTCGAGGCGCATATCGACAATCCGGAGGAGTCGGCCATCTTCCAGGCCTTCCCGACCGTGCTGAAGAACCACGACCTGACCCATTTCATCTGCGACTACTGCCGCATCATCATCATCGGCAACGCCCGCTCGCATGAGATCGAGGCGCTGATGGACGAGGAGATCCAGACGATCCGTACCGACAAGCTGAAGGCCTATCACGCGATGGTTGCGGTCGGCGACGGCCTGCCGGCGCTGGGCATCGTCGCGGCCGTGCTCGGCGTGGTGAAGGCGATGGGCGCGCTGGACCAGTCGCCGGAAATCCTCGGCGGCCTGATCGGCGCGGCACTCGTCGGAACCTTCCTCGGCATCTTCCTGTCCTATGCCGTGGTGGGTCCGGTGGCCACCAAGATCAAGACGGTGCGCGAAAAGAAGAACCGCCTCTACATCATCGTCAAGCAGACGCTGCTTGCGTATATGAACGGCGCCCTGCCGCAGGTGGCGATCGAATTCGGCCGCAAGACGATATCCTCCTACGAGCGTCCGACGATTGATGCCGTCGAGCAGAGCACCATGAACACCGGCAACGCCGAGAAGAAGGCGGCCTGAGCATGCAGCAGCGCAGACAGGGCCGCCTGCCGTCATGACAAGTCCGGGCAGTCCTTCGCAAACCCGGGAGCTCATCATTGAGCGGCTCGTCGGCGACAGCGGCGAGGCGGCGCAGGTGATCGGCGCCGGCCGCGGCATGGCCGAGCGGGCGCTGCCGGTGCTGCAGAAGGCGCTTATAGGCGAGCTCGGCGCGCCGGTGACCGTCGATCTGCAAGTGGTGGAGGTCGGCCGCGTTCCCGAGGCACGTTCGCGCGCCGGCGATGCCTTCGCGCTGACCGTTGTTGCCTCGCCGACCTCAGCCGACGCCATGACGCTGGTGATGGATGCGCAAGCGGTCGCCGTCATGGTGAGCGCGCTGTTCGGCGGCGATCCCGACCAGCCGGTGGCGCCGATCGAGCGCGACCTGTCGCAGATCGAGGCCGATGTTGCGACCAGCGTGTTCCAGGAGGTTGCGACGGCGCTCAACGGTTCCGGCAAACGTTCGCTCGACCTGCGGCTGCCGGCGCCGAAAGCAATGTCGGGCAACGATGCGAGGCGGCGCGTGCTGCGCGACGGCGCCGCCGTGCGCATCGTCTTTGGCCTGTCGATACCGTCCGACAGCGGCACACTCACTGTGATGATCCCGCAGCGCCTGCTGCTTTCCTCGCGCAGCGGCGACGTCGCGGCGGGCGAGGACGGCGAGACCACCGAATTCGACTGGCGGGCCCGCTTCTCCGAAGAAGTGATGCGCTCGACCGTCCGGCTCGAAGCGACGATGCCGCTCGCCCGGCTGACGCTCGGCGACCTCGCCGCGTTTGAACCCGGCCAGGTGATCGAATTCGAGGAGAACGCGCAGATCAACGCCAAGCTCAGCGCCCGCGACAAGACCCTGTTTGTCTGCGAGTTCGGCAAGCTGGGGCAGAACTACACCGTCCGCATCAGCCATCCGCATGATGCCGGGCAGGATTTCATCGACGGACTGTTGCCGGGCTGACGCCAGGCACGGGATTCATGGAGACGACAGATGGCAAAAACCAAGGTGGAAGCCGAACCCGATCAGCCCGACGAACAGCTCGACCGCGCCATCGAGGAACTGCGCGGCGTGCTGCGGGAGGAGGAAAAGCGCCCGGATGGCGCGCTGTATTCGGGTGCCAATTCTTCGATCATCATGACCATTCCGGTCGACGTGCAGATCATCCTCGGCAGCACGGAAATGCCCGTGTCGGAGTTGATGGCGCTGCAAAAGGGTTCCACCGTCGCGCTCAACCGCCGCATCGGCGAGCCGGTCGACGTCGTGGTCAACGGCCGCAGAATAGCGCGCGGCGAGATCACGGTGCTGGAAAGCGATCCGACGCGTTTCGGCATCCGGCTCACCGAAATCATCGCCGCGACGAAGAGCGCCTGAGAATGGCCGGCGGGCGGACCAATCGGCAGCGAGGACAACACGCATGACGACGGCATTGGCGCTCACACGTCCGCAAAAGGCGGCGGCCATATTGGTGGCCATGGGCAAGCCCGCGGCCAGCCGCCTGCTCAAGTTCTTCAAACAGGACGAGCTGAAGGCGCTGATCGAGGGCGCGCGTCTGTTACGCACCATTCCGCAGGCTGATCTGGAACGCATCGTCGCCGAGTTCGAAGCCGAGTTCACCGAGGGCGCCGGCCTGCTCGATTCAGCCGACCGGATGGATACTATCCTCAACGAATCGCTGTCGCCCGAGGAGATGAGCGCCATCATGGGCGACAAGAAGTTCGAGCCGGTCCCGGAAGGACCTGCGCCGATCTGGCCGGACCTCGAGAAGCTCGAGCCGTCGCGTCTCGGCTCCTTCCTTGCCGGCGAGCATCCGCAGACATCGGCCATGGTGCTGTCGAAGCTTGCGCCGCAGACAGCCGCCAACGTGCTGCTCACGATGGAAAAGCCGATGCGCAGCCAGATCATAAAACGCATGGTGACAATGGCCAACATCCCGGACGCGGCATCGCGGATCGTCGAGAACCAACTGCGCGTGAGCGTGCTGTCGCAGAAAGCCAGCCGGGACACCACTGCCGGCCAGGAGCGCGTCGCCAGCATGCTCAACGAAATGGCGAAGCCGGAGCTGGACGACCTCATGCAGGACCTGGAGGACGCCGGCACGCCAGATCTCGCCGGCGTCAAGTCGCGGCTGTTCGCCTTCGACGACCTGCCGCTGCTGCCGCAGAAAGCCCGGGTTCTGCTGTTCGACGGATTGTCGACGGAGCTCGTCACGCTGGCACTGCGCGGCGCGTCGCCGGAACTCGCCGAATCCGCGTTGTCGGCGATCGGCGCGCGCTCTCGCCGCATGATCGAATCCGAACTCGGACAAGGTTCGGAAGGCATTGGCCTTGCCGACATCATGGCGGCGCGCAAGAGCATATCGGTCGCCGCCATCCGGCTGTCGCGCGAAGGGGCTTTCGAGCTGCCCTCGACGCAGACCGCCACCGCCGAAGCCGCCTGACGATCATAGCCCGGTCAGGACGCCATGGCTGAAGCGGTCGACAAGGATTCCAAAACAGAGGAAGCCACAGAAAAGAAGATCCGCGACACGATCGAACAGGGCAAGCTGCCCCATTCGCGTGAGACCGCGATCTTTGCGTCCTTCCTCGCCATACTGGTTTTCGCCATCTTCTACGCTAAGGACGCGATCGTCGATCTCGGCATGTTCCTGTCGACGTTCCTGGAAAAGCCGGAAGCCTGGCCGATGGACACCGAGACCGACGTCATCTCGCTCTACAAGCAGGTCTTGGTCGAGATCGGCGGCGCCGTCGTCAGCCTGCTGGTGTTGCTGACGGTTGCCGGCATCGGCGCCTCGGTGTTCCAGAACATGCCGCAAATCGTCGGCGAACGGATCAGGCCGCAGCTGTCGCGCATCTCGGTCGCCAAGGGCTGGAGCCGTATGTTCGGCGTGCAGGGCTGGGTCGAATTCCTGAAGTCGCTGGCCAAGCTCGGCTTCGCTATCGCGGTGTTGACCTTCACGCTCTCGGAAGATCATCGCAAGCTGCTCGCCGGCATGATCACCAATCCGGCCTCGTTCGGCTTGGTCATACGCAGCATCTTCGTCGACATATTGGTGGCGATCGTCTTCGTCATGGGGCTGATCGCGGTGGTCGACATCGTCTGGTCGCGTTTCCACTGGCGGCGCGACCTGCGCATGACCAAGCAGGAAGTCAAGGACGAGCTGAAGCAGTCGGAAGGCGATCCGATCGTCAAGTCGCGGCTGCGCTCGCTGGCGCGCGACCGGGCGCGCAAACGCATGATGACGGCCGTGCCGCGCGCGACGCTGGTGATCGCCAATCCGACGCACTATTCGATCGCGCTGAAATATGTGCGCGAGGAGGATTCCGCGCCGATCGTGCTGGCCAAGGGACAGGACCTGGTGGCGCTCAAGATCCGCGAGATCGCCAGGGAGAACAACATCCCGATCTTCGAGGACGTGGCGCTCGCGCGCTCCATGTACAAGCAAGTTTCGGTTGATAGCGTGATCCCGTCGCAATTCTACCAGGCGGTCGCCGAGTTGGTGCGGATCGTCTACTCGAAGAAGGCAGCGCGAAAAGCAACCCAATGAACGGACGCCGCTAACCCATGGACCGGCAACCACACGCCAATTCCCGCGAGCTGATCGTCGCCAGCGCCATCGAGCCTGTGGTGGGCGAGTTGAGGCTCATCGACGTTGCCGACTATATCGCCTTCATCCGGCTCGAGCATTTCGCCTGCCTGTCGGACCTGGTGGATTCGGCGGCCGAGCTCTACTTCCGGCCGGGCACGCTGCGGCTCGGCCATGGCGGCGAGGCGCATGTCGACTGGAGCGGCAGCCCGCGCATCGTGCTCGATCTCGAGCTTCGGCCGCGTGGCGTGACGGTCTATTTCCAGCTCACCCTGACCGAGCGCGAGGCATCCGTGACGGTCAACTACGTGTCGTTCGAGAAGCCCGGCGAAACGCCCGAGCACAACACGGCCTTGCTCGAAGACGCAATCGAAGAGGCTCGCATCCGCAGGACCGAGCCGCTGGCATTCCCCTGAGATTTGATAGCAGGCGAGCCGACTAAAGCGCATCGCGATCTTTTAGATTCGCTCCCTGCGCTTTAGGCTTTTGATTTTGCGCATGCCTTTGCCCCGAAACCGGTTCCCACTTTCGGGAGACATGCTTTAGCCGCAGCACGTTCAGCGTCGCAGGCGTGACGTCACTCAATCAAGCCGAGCCGCAATGCCTTGGCGACAGCCTGGTTGCGGTTGACCGCGTTGAGCTTCTGCGTCGACTGGGTGAGATACTGGTTGGCGGTATGCACCGAGAGCTTGAGGAGCTTGGCGATCTCCTCGCTGGTGTTGCCGTTGGCGGTCAGCTTCAGGCATTCGAGCTCGCGCTTGGAAATCGAACGTGCCCTGCCGGTGTCGCCGGGGCGGATGCGGGCGACCGCCGCGAAAAGCGCGAAGGAGCGGGCGTGGATTTCGCACAGCGTTTCGTCGGACAGCGCGATCTCCGAGCCCAGGAAGACGACCAGCCCGCATTGGCCGCGATCGGCATGCACCGGAAAGGCGATGCCGTTGGTGCCGGGCGCCAGCGGCGTGGTCGGCTCGGCCCAGGCGAGCGAGTGGAAGACCTGCCGCGATCCGGCGCTGCCGTCGTCGGCCCACCAGCGCGGCGCCGTCGAGAGGCGGCTGTGGCGCACCATGTCCTCGCCATTGGCGCCGGAGATGAACTTGGTCGCGACAGCGGTGCCGGGATAGTCGGAATCGAAACACGCCACGAGACGCGCGCGCTCGGGCGAGGGGCTAACGAAATAGAGGCCGAACGCCGAGGCGTTGATATCGACGGCGATCCAGCGGCAGCGACGCACGGCATCCGGAATGGTGACCGCTTGATGGGTTTCCGAGCCGAGCGAGAAGGCGCCGAACGGATTGCGCTGATCGTTGAAAAGGGCGGCGGCCGCCTCTTTGACCTGTGCGTGCTTCAAATGATGCCGCTCCTGATCGCGGTCGCGATCGCCATCGCGCGGTTGCTGGCCGCGAACTTCTGGATGGCGTGCGTGATGTAGCTGTTGACGGTGTTCGACGAGACCCCGAGGATGACGGCCACTTCATCGGTGGTCTTGCCTTCCGAGACCCAGAACAGGCATTCGCGTTCGCGGTCCGACAGCGGGTCCTGCATGGATGCCGCCGCGATCAGCTGCGGGATGCTGGAAAGCGCATAGCAGCATTTGAGCTGTGCCTTCATCAGCGCGGCCAGATCGATCCTGCCTGCCTCGGCGGCCGAGAACAGCACGAACAGGCGCTGCCGGCCGATATTGAGCCGCAGCGAATAGATTTCGGCGTGGCCGAGCACGTCGAGCAGGCGGGCTTCCTCGCCGGTCAGCAACGCGCCGGCGTCGGGCGCGTGCCCCGCCACCAACGGCTTCGGGCGTACGCCCGGCGCCACGGTCAAGGGACCCAGCGCCAAATTGGCAATCAGCCTTTTGCCGATCAGCTCTATGGCGTCGAAGATCCAGTTGGAGGAGACGATGCGCGCATCATTACGGTCCTGGTCATGCACGATGGCGACCAGCATGTAGCTGTCGGCGCCGATATCGGCGGCGAGCTGCATGAAGAAACTGGTGAGATCGCCGCGCGACGTCAGGCGCGAGCCTGAAGCGTCGGGTTGGAGAAGCGCGGCGGGACTGCTCATTTTAATTCTTGGATTCTTGCCGGAATCGATCCTTGTGCCCGGTGCTGGCGAAGCCAGCGGCCGGACCCGAAACGCGTCACGTTTACGAAGACACACCCACGGGCGCGAACGGCGCCCAACCGCGCCGAATCCCTCTAGGGAACGCGAAACCGTCCGCGTCTGGTACCGGCCTGGCGCCGGAACTTGAGACTTTGGGTGGTAGCCGCGCCCCCCATGGACCGGCTGATTCGGGTCTAATCTACCCGCAGATGAATCCGACATCAAACGCGATTTGACAAAATCGAATCTGATGGACTCGCATTGCGACTCAGCAGCCGACGTTCGCGTTGCTTGGTGGTGCTTTCAATGCCGAATTGGGCGGATGATTTCCCGACGGGGTCGCAAAAAATACGCCCGCGGTGGCATCCGAGGGCGTATGTTCCGTTAACGGGATTGGTTCAGCGACCCTCGAAACCCGTCAGCACGCCGACGGCGTTGATGCCGATCTCTTCCACGGCGTAGCCGCCTTCCATGACGAACAGCGTCGGCAGGCCGAGCCCGGCGATGCGGCGGCCGATCTTGGGATAGTCGACGCTCTTCAGCTTGAACTGGCTGATAGGGTCCTTCTCGAAAGTGTCGACGCCGAGCGAGACGATGACGACATCGGGGGCGTAGGCCGCGAGCCTGGCGCAGGCGTCCTCCAGCGACGCGCTCCAGCCGTCCCAATCGGTGCCGAAAGGCATCGGGTAATTGATGTTGAAACCTTCGCCGTCGCCTTCGCCGCGCTCGTCGGCGTGACCGAGGAAGAAGGGATACTCGACCATCGGATCGCCATGCAGGTTAAGCACCTGGACGTCGCCGCGGCGATAGAAGATCTCCTGTGTGCCGTTGCCGTGATGGTAGTCGACATCGAGAATGGAGACACGGCTGGCGCCGTGGTCGCGGAACCACTGCGCGACGACGGCGGCGTTGTTGATGAAGCAATAGCCGCCCATGAAGGCAGCGCCGGCATGATGGCCGGGCGGGCGGCAAAGCGCGAAGGCGCTGCGCTCGCCGTCCTTGACCAAAGCGGCGGCGGTCAGCGCCACATCATAGGACGACTTGATCGCCGCCCAGGTGCCTTCGACGAAGGTGGCGCCGGCGTCGAAGGAATAATAGCCGAGCAAGGCATCGACGCGCTTCGGCGGCACATCGCCGCGCAGGCCGCGCGTCGGCCAGGTGAACCCCATCGCCGATCCCGTGAAGCCGGCGGCGACCCATTGCGGCCACACCGTCGGCAGGAAGTCGATGTAGTGAGCCTCATGCACACGCTTGGCGGCGGCGAGGTCGTGCTCGGCCGGTCCGATGATCGGCCCGAGCTTCTCGCTCTCAACCCGCGCCTTGATGAATTCCGCCCGCGACGGCTTCTCGAAACCCGGCACGATCGCCGACGTGACCAGTTCCATCTGGCCTGAATGGCCGGCATGAAGTGGCGAATAGACAGTTTTCATGGAAACTCCCCTGGAAGTGCGAAATCGGTTGGAAGTACGAAATCACTCGAGATTGAGATGGGGGCTGACCAGGGCGAGCCACATGGTTTCCACGTCGTTCTCGATAAGGTCGTAGGTCCTGCGGTCCCTCTTCAGCCCGACAAGCCGGCAGACATGGCCGACTTCCATCATCAGCACGCCGAGCCGACTTGCGATCTTGTCTTCAAGCGCCGGATTCACATGCCGCAGCCACGCGGCGTAAAGGGCGACGATCTCTTTGTCATATTCGTCCTGGATCGGCCTCAGGTCGGCGTTGCCGGAGATGGCCTCGATCACCGGCATCAGCGTGGCGTTTTCGAGATAGAGCCTCGATGTGTCGGCGAAGAGCTTGCGCACCTCGCGCCGAAACTCATCACGGTTGGTCGGCCGGGGGACGTTGATGCGTTTCCGGATCACCTCGGGAAAAGACGACAGCCAGCGCCGGGCCAGGTCCAGAAGAATGGCTTCCTTGTTGGGAAAGTACTGATAAACCGAACCGACCGACAGGCCCGCGCGCTGCGCGATGGCGAGCGTCGTCGGCGTTCTGGTTCCTTGCTCTCGCGTCAGGATCAGGGCCGCATCGAGAATCCTGTCGACCACCTTGCTTGACCGTTGCTGCCGCGGCTGCTTGCGCGGTTCGAGCGCTATCCTGGTCTTGCGGTCGAGACTGCGCTTCACTGCTCGTCGCCCCCGTTCCCCGCTCGACCCCACCATCGGCGCGCGGTGCAGTCCACTATACATTCCAAATTCCGGCTGTTGACAAACGCGAATAAACAGTCGCATTCTTTATCCACGCTGTCTTCAATGATAACAAGGGGAATTTCGAAGACGGCGCATCGGCATCGATTTTGTCCCATGGCGCCGCCCCGGTGGAGCGGCAGCCCGTTGGACGTGCGCTGTCGATCACTCAGCAAAATGTGGAGTCGCGATGTCGGTTGCGGATGGTGGTGCGGATCTTGTGGTCGTCAACGGCCGCGTGCTGACCATGGACAATGACAATCCCGCTGCCGAGGCCATTGCCGTCAAGGACGGCGCCATCATCGCAATCGGTAGCCGCGCTTCCATAGAAGACCTCAAGGGACCGGCGACAAAAATTGTCGACGCCCAGGGCGGCTCGGTCCTGCCGGGCTTCATCGAAGCGCATATGCATCTGTTCGGCGGCGCGGCCGAGCTCGACAATCTGCACCTAGCGGGCGTGCACGGCTTCGAGGCGCTGCGCGACGCGATCCAGGATTTCGCGGCGAAGCGCCCGGACGCCAGGCTTCTGATCGGCGCCGGCGTCGATTATGCCATCCTGCCGGAGCCGGTGACGCGCCACGATCTCGACCGCATCATTCCCGACCGCCCCTTCGCCATGTCGGCTTCGGACCACCACACGATGTGGGCGAACACCAAGGCGCTAGAAGAGGCCGGCCTGCTTCATGGCAGGCAGGTCGGACAGGGCAATGAGATCGTCATGGGCGCCGACGGGCTTGCCGCCGGCGAGCTGCGCGAAAGCGAGGCATTCGGACCGGTCCTCGACCATTACGGGGCGAGCCGGGCGCGGCTTGGCCTCGAGGGTGCCGAGCCGGATCCATATCCTTCGGAGAAGGAATTGGCGGCCGATCGCGATCTGATGCATCGCGGCCTTGAATGGTGCGCCAAGCATGGCATCACCTCGATCCAGAACATGGACGGCAACCTCTACCAGCTCAATCTGCTGGCCGGGTTGGAAAAAGAAGGGCGGCTCCTTTGCCGCACCAAGATCCCGTTCCACTTCAAGAATTTCATGAAGCTGGACATGCTTGAGAAGGCCTCGCGGATGGCCGCGAGCTACAATTCCGAGTGGCTGTCGTCCGGCATGGTCAAGCTCTTCTATGACGGCGTGCTGGATTCCTGGACGGCGGTGATGGTCGACGACTATGCCGATCGGCGCGGATGGCGGGGCGAGCCGCTGTTTTCGCCTGAACATTTCGCCGAGGTGGCGGTCGAGGCCGACAGGCGCGGCCTGCAGATCGCCGTGCATTCGATCGGCGACGGCGCCGTGCGGGCAGTGCTCGACGGCTACCAGGCGGCACTGAAGAAGAACGGTCGGCGCGACAGCCGGCATCGCGTCGAGCATATCGAGGTGATCACGGCCGCCGACGTGCCGCGCTTCGCCGAGCTCGGCGTGTTGGCGTCGATGCAGCCGGCGCATCCGCCCGGTGCGCTGAACTTCCCGCTCGAGCCGACGATCTCGCGCATCGGCCGCGACAAGTGGCCGTTGAGCTATGCTTGGCGCACGCTGAAAAATGCCGGCGCGCGCGTGGTGTTCGCATCCGACTGGCCGGTCTCGCCGGTCGATCCGATCCTGTCCATCCAGGCGGCAGTGATGCGCAAGCCTTGGGCGGAAGGCATGCCGGACCAGAGCTTCTCGTTGCAGGAAGCAATAGAGGGCTACACGGTGGAGGGCGCTTATGCGGAGTTCAACGAACATCGCAAGGGCCGCCTCAAAACCGGATATCTCGCGGATATTGTCGTCCTGTCGGCCGATATCGAAGCGACCGCGCCGGAAGCGCTGCACACCGTGCATCCGGTGACCACCATCTGTGGGGGGAGGATCACCTACCAAGCCTAACGATGGCATAGGAATTGCTTAATTGAATGGGGACTCGGGATCGAGTCACTGCTGCGCAGTTGCCAAGCCGACCGGCTTATGGTGACAATCAAAACAGGAACACACCTGCCGACAAGAGCAGGCGCTCTCAATGGGGTAATCGTGCCGGAACAACCGGGTAAGAACGCGATCGAAGTTCGCGGTGTTCGCAAAGTCTTTGGAACAGGCGAGAACCAGGTAGCCGCTCTCGACACCGTGTCGGTGTCGATCCGCGAAAACGAGTTTTTCACACTGCTCGGCCCGTCCGGATGCGGGAAGACCACGCTGCTGAGATTGATTGCCGGTTTCGATTTTCCGACCACCGGCGAGATCCTGCTGCACGGGCAGGATATAGCGCCGCTGCCGCCCTACAAGCGCCCGGTCAACACCGTCTTCCAGAGCTACGCGCTCTTCCCGCACATGACGGTGGCGCAGAACATCGGCTTCGGGCTGGAGATGCTTGGCAAGCCGAGGGGAGAGACCGAAGCGCGCGTCGCCCAGATGCTGAAGCTGGTCAAGATGGAGGCGCTGAAGGCGCGCCGCACCAGCCAGATCTCGGGCGGCCAGCAGCAGCGCGTGGCGCTGGCCCGCGCGCTGGCGCCGCAGCCGAAGGTGCTCTTGCTCGACGAGCCGTTGTCGGCGCTGGACTACAAGCTGCGCAAGGAGATGCAGATCGAACTGAAGCGTCTGCAGCACGAAACCGGCATCACCTTCATCTTCGTCACCCACGACCAGGAGGAAGCGCTGACGATGTCCGACCGCATCGCGGTCATGTCGGCCGGCAAGATCCTGCAGGTCGGCACGCCGCGCGACATCTACGACCGGCCGGCCGAACGCTTCGTCGCCGACTTCATCGGCGAGACGAATTTCCTCGAGGGCGAGGTGAAAAGCGCAGCCGACGGGCGCGCCACCGTCAGGCTCTCGACCGGCGCGGAAATCCCGGCATCGCTGCCGGAAGGTTTTACGCCGTCGGGCAACGTTACGCTCGTGGTGCGGCCGGAGCACGCGCAGATCGGTCCGGCCGACGCCAACGCTTCGCTCAGGGGCACGGTCGAGAACGTGGTCTATCTCGGCACCGACACGCATCTCCATCTCAAGCTCGACGACGGCAGCGCCTTCATCGTGCGGCGGCAGAACAGCCGCGGCGGCGGCGAAGCGCTTGCGCCGGGCAACCGCGTGGGCGTCGCGATCGGCCCGAATGCCGCTCAGGCGCTGAAGGACTAGAGGAATCATGGCCAACGCCGAGGAAATTGCTCGCGCCGCCGACGCCAGGGACATACGCGGCCGCTGGCTGCTTTCGGCGCCGGCGCTCGTCATCATCCTTCTGGCTGCCACCGGGCCGCTTTTCGTGATGTTGGCTTATTCCTTCATGCTGAAGGGCGACTATGGCGATGTGCAGTTCGGCACCTTCTCGCTGGACGGATGGACATCGGTCCTGTTCCAGCGTGACATCTTCGACGACACGCTGGGCCTGGCGGACGCGCATCTGTCCATCTTCTGGCGTTCGATAAGCCTGTCCTTCTACACCACCGTGCTGACGTTGCTCTTCGGCTTCCCCACAGCTTATTTCATCGCCACGCGACCGCCGAAGACACGCGAGGTCTGGGTTTTCCTCGTCACCATTCCGTTCTGGACGAATCTCCTGATCCGCGCCTTCGCCATGCAGCAGGTGATCCGCAACGAAGGGCTGGTCAACACGGCGCTGATGGCGCTCGGCATCATCAAGCAACCGCTGCAAATCATGAATACCGACGCCGCGATCTTGCTGGGCATGATCTATATCTACCTGCCTCTGATGGTGCTGCCGATCTACGCCTCGATGGAGAAGCTCGACTTCAGGCTGGTCGAGGCCGGATATGATCTCTATGCCGGCCGCTGGCAGGTTCTGCGCCGCATCATCTTCCCGTTGATCAAGCCCGGCGTCATCGCCGGCTCGATACTGGTGTTCATTCCCTCGCTTGGCGCCTATGTCATTCCGCGGGTGCTGGGCGGCGGCAAGAACATGATGCTCGGCAACCTGATCGAGCTGCAGTTCGGCGCGGGCCGTAACTGGCCGCTGGGCGCGGCCATCTCGATTACGCTCATGGTGCTGGTGATGATCGCGCTGCTGTTCTACGTGCGCAATGCATCCGGGTCGGAGGGCGCCCATGGCTAAGCGTCGGTTCGACATCCAGGCGCAGCCCGGCTTCGGCTTCATGGCGCTTCTGACCTTCTTCGCGCTCTATCTGCCGATCGCGGCGCTCGTCGCCTATTCGTTCAACGCGGCGGATTCGCTTTCGCGCTGGGATGGCGTCTCACTGCGCTGGTTTATCTCGGCCTGGCACAATTCGGCGGTGCAGGACGCCTCCATCCGCTCGCTTGTGCTGGCGGTCTCGGCCGCCGCGCTGTCGACGATCGCCGCCACCATGGCTGCGCTTGCCACGACCCGCACGCGTCCCTATCCCGGCCTTACCTTCAAATACGCCTTCATCAACCAGCCGCTGATGGTGCCGGAGATAGTCACCGGCGTCGCGCTCCTGATCGTGTTCTCGCGCATCAAGGTCTGGACCGGTTATTCAGGACTCGGCTATCTGATCGCCGCGCACACCGCCTTCTGCATCCCGTTCGCTTACCTGCCGATCCGGGCGCGGCTGGAGAGCATGGACCTGACGCTGGAGCGCGCAGCCGCCGACCTATACGCCACGCCGTGGAAAGCCTTCCGTTTCGTGACGCTGCCGCTTTTGAGGCCGGCCATCATCGCGGGCTTCATGCTCGCCTTCGTCATTTCGCTCGATGATGTGGTCATCACCGAATTCGTCAAATCCGGCGGGCAGGATACGCTGCCCACCTACATGCTCGGCCAGTTGCGGCGCGAAACGAGCCCGGAAATCAACGCGATCGCCACCGTATTCCTGGCGCTGTCGGTGGTGCTCGTAACCACGTTCTACTTCGTCAATCGGCGCAAGCCATGATCAACGATTGTCAAACGGGAGAATAGCAATGAAATGGAAGACAACGGCCGCCACGGCGGCATTCGCATTGTTTGCCTTTGCGGGCAGCGCGTATGCGGACGGCGAACTCAACATCTTTAATTGGGGCGACTACACCAGCCCCGAGATGATCAAGAAGTTCGAGGATACCTACAAGGTCAAGGTGACGATCACCGACTACGACTCCAACGACACCGCGCTATCCAAGGTACGCGCCGGCGGTCACGGCTTCGACATTGTGGTGCCGTCCGCCAACTACGTGCAGATCTGGGTAAAGGAAGGGCTTCTGCTCGAGGCACGGCCCGACCAGATGGAGAACTTCAAGAATGTCGACGAGCGCTGGGTGAACGTTCCGTGGGACCCGGGCCGTCACTACACGGTTCCGTGGCAGTGGGGCGTGACCGGTATCGGCGTCAATACAAAGGTCTATGGCGGCGATATCAACACGTCGGCCATCTTCCTCGATCCGCCGAAGGAATTGGTCGGCAAGATCAACGTCGCGCCGGAAATGAACGACGTGCTGTTCGCCACCATCAAATATCTGGGCGGCGACTGGTGCACGGACGACAAGGAACTGCTCAAGAAAGTGCGCGACAAGCTGGTGGAGGCCAAGCCGAAATGGCTGGCCATGGATTATAGCGTGACCGAGAAGCTGCCGGCCGGCGACTATTCGGCCGTCTATTACTGGAACGGCGCCATCATGCGCTCGCGCATCAAGAACCCCGACATCAAATTCGGCTACCCGAAGGAGGGCTTCCCCTTTTTCATGGACAGCGTTGCCATCCTGAAGGATGCCAAGAATGTCGACAACGCCAAGCTGTTCATGAACTTCATCATGGATCCCGAGAACGCCGCCATGATCTCCGCCTTCGCCAAATATGCCAATGGCATCAAGGGCTCGAAGGCGTTCATGCCAGCCGACATGAAGGATGCGCCCGAACTGGTGGTACCGCCAGAACTGGAGAAAGCGGGCCAGTTCCTCACCCCCTGCTCGCCCGAGGTGCAGCAACTCTACACGCGCATCTGGACGGACGTTCAGAAATAGCGGCACGCCGCTTTCTTTCCCGCGCGAGCGCGAAGAGGGCGGGTCAGGGGCCGGATGAGGGGTAGCGCTCAATTCGCACGTTCGCGCCGCCCCTCACTTGGCATGCCGGGACTGCCCTTCGCCATGGCGTCGGGCGTTCGTCACTCGAAAGGCCCATTCGGGGGCTTTCGTTCGCTGTGCAGACCGCTCTCATCCAAGTAAACGGAAGGGGCGGCATGCGGCGGCAGGGAAATTCTCATGCAATCCTATCGCAACTCCGATCCGCGGCCGCCGATCATGCAGGGCTCGCCGCCCAGGCTGGTGCCGCCGAGGCTCGATTGGGATCGGCCGCCCTGGAACCGCTGGGCCTTCCATCATATCCGCGAATTCCTACCGACCATCGAGGTGTGGCGCGGCAGCGGCCATCGCCATCGCCTCGAGCGCGCGGAGGTGGATCTCGACGATCTGCCGGTGGCCGACAGCAACGGAGCGCCGACGACGCTTGCCGGCTTGCTCGACGAAACCTATGCCGACGGCTTCCTGGTGCTGAAGGACGGTAGGATCGCCTATGAGCGCTATTTCAACGGCATGGACGAGCGCACGCTGCATCTGTCGCAATCGATGGCGAAGTCGGTCACCGGATCGGTGTGCGGCATCCTGGTCGGGCGCGGCCTGATCGATCCGGGCAGGCTGGTCACCGACTATCTGCCCGAGCTTGTCGAGACCGGCTGGGCCGGCGCCACTGTGCAGCAAGTGCTCGACATGACCACGGGCGTGCGCTTTTCCGAGGAATATACCGATCGCTATTCCGAGATCGGCCAGGTCGATGTCGCGACCGGCTGGAAGCCCATCCCGCCGGGCAGCGACCCGGACTTTGCGTGGCCGTCGCACCTGTTCGAGCTGATCCTGCGGCTCAAGGACAGGGTGCGCCCGCATGGCGAGGCGTTCGAATACCGCTCGATCGAGACCGATGTGCTCGCCTTCATCATGGAACGGGTGAGCGGCAAGCGCCTGGCGCAGTTGGTCTCGGAAGAGCTCTGGCAGAAGCTCGGCGCCGACGAGAGCGCCTGCTTCACCGTCGACAGCGCCGGCTATGCGCTGGCCGATGGCGGCTTCAACGCGACGCTGCGCGACTATGGCCGCTTCGGGCAACTGATCCTCGACAATGGCGGCGGCGTGATCCCCGCCGACTGGATCGAGGCGACGCGCAGCGGCAGGCACGGGCCGAATTTCAGCCCGAGCCTTCCCGACGGCAGCTACCGCAACCAGTTCTGGATCGAGGATCCGCGCTCGCGCTCGCTGATGTGCCGCGGCGTGTTCGGCCAATTGATCCATATGGACTGGGAACACAGGATGGTCGTGGTGAAGCTTTCGACCTATCCGGATTTCGTCAACTCCGCCTATTCGGTGGCGACGCAGAAGGCGGTGCATGCCATTGCCGCCGCGCTGGCCTGAAACCGCAAATAAGATCCGGGAGAGTATCATGAGCGGCAAGACCGCGTTCGAGGCCAGATACGGCTTTGCCCGCAAGGATGTGCGGCTCGACAACTGGCGGCTTTCGCCGTTCAACCGATGGTCGTTCCAGAATGTCGGCGAACTGGTGCCGAGCGCGCATGTCGCGGCGGCGCCCGCCGGCGAAAGCCAAGCGAAATCGCTCGGCGCATTGCTTGAGGAAAGGATATCGCTTGCCGGCGGCAGCGAGACCGTCGAGAGCTTCCTGAAGCGTTCCGACACGGACGGGCTGACGATCCTGAAAGCCGGCAAGTCTGTCGGCGACTGGTCGGCGCCGCATATGCCGTTCGGAGCGCGCCACATCATCTTTTCGATCAGCAAGTCGGTGACGGCGATCCTCGCAGGCATATTGGAAGGCGAGGGGTTGTTCGATCCCAGCGCGCCGGTAACGCACTACATCCCTGAAGCCAAGGGTTCGGCCTATGGCGACGCGAGCGTGCGCAACGTGCTCGACATGACGGTGAGCCTCGATTTCGAGGAAGCCTATCTCGATCCGGAAAGCGCCTTTGCCCGCTACCGCCGCTCGACACTGTGGAACCCCGGCGGCGGGTCCGAAAGCCTCGCAGCATTCCTGATGACCATCCCGCGCCTTGCCGAGCCGCATGGCCAGACCTATCGCTATCGTTCGCCCAATTCAGACGTGCTCGGCATCCTGGTCGAACGCGCGTTGGGCAGGCGCGTCATAGAATTGCTCAGCGAGAAACTGTGGCAGCCGCTGGGTGCTGGAAGCGAAATGTCGGTGACGGTCGACATGGAAGGCACGGCGCGCACCGCCGGCGGCATGTCGATGACGCCGCGTGACCTTGCCCGCATCGGCGAGATGATGCGGCAGGGCGGCACGGCCAATGGCCGCCGCATCGTGCCGGAAGCCTGGGTGCGCGACACGGTCGCCACCGGCGGCAGTCATGAAGCCTGGCAACGCGGCACGATGGCGTTTTTGTTCCCGAAGGGACGCTACCGCAACAAATGGTACCAGACCGGCCACGACAGCGGCGCCTTCTGCGGCATCGGGATTCACGGCCAGTGGCTTTACGTCAATCCGAAGACGGAAGTGGTCATCGCCAAGATGTCGTCGCAGCCGGAACCGGTGGACGACAGGCTGGATGGGGACGTTGTGGTCTTTTTGGAAACGTTGAGCGGGATTGTATGAGTGGCGTCGTCGCATTCGGTTGTCGATGCTGGCGCTGCCCCTCATCGCCCTGCCGGGCACTTCTCCCCGTATAGTGACGGGGAGAAGGGGCTGGCCGCCACGCTGGCATCTTTTCTGCAGCGTTGGTGATTGGCGAAACCGGCGATGAGAGCGCCCCTCTCGCCGTCACTATACGGGGAGAGGATGCCGGCAGGCAGGTGAGGGGCAGCGCCAACGTTAGGCCGGTTTCCTGTGGACCCCCACGTCCAATGCGGTTGGCGCAGCCGGCATCCCGGCCTATGGTCGCCGCTCTTTTCCGCAGGGACCAGCATGGCATCGGACATCAAGCGCATCGCAGCAATCATCGCGGCCGAGATCGGCGCACGGCCGGAGCAGGCAGCGGCGGCAATCGGGCTGCTCGACGAGGGCGCGACAGTGCCCTTCGTCGCGCGTTACCGTAAGGAAGTCACCGGCGGGCTCGACGACACGCAATTGCGCGACCTTTCCGAGCGGCTCGCCTATCTGCGCGACCTCGATGCACGGCGCGAGGCGATCGTCAGCTCGATCCGAGAACAGGGCAAGCTGACTGAGGAACTGGAAGCCAAGATCGCCGCGGCCGCCACCAAGGCCGAGCTCGAGGATATCTATCTCCCCTACAAGCCGAAGCGGCGCACCAAGGCCGAGATCGCCAGGGAACGCGGGCTCGGGCCGCTCGCCGAGGCGATTCTCGCCGATCGCTCGAAAATTCCCGCCGAGCTTGCGCTCGCCTATGTCACGGATGAGGTGGCCGACACCAAGGCCGCGCTCGAAGGCGCACGCGACATCCTGTCGGAGCAGTTCGCCGAAAATGCCGATCTGGTCGGCAAGCTGCGCGCCTATATGAAGGAACGCGCTTTCCTGCGCGCTCGCGTCGTTGACGGCAAGCAAGAGGTCGGCGCGAAATTCTCCGACTATTTCGACCATGTCGAGCGCTGGGCAGGCGTGCCCAGCCACCGCGCCTTGGCCATGCTGCGCGGCCGCAACGAGGAAGTGCTGTCGCTCGACATCGAGGTCGATGCGGATGATCAATCGCCGGTGAAGCCAGTCGAGCGGATGATCGCCAATGCCTATGCGATCGGCAGCAGCTTGCCCGGCGATAAATGGTTGATGGACGTAGCCGGCTGGACCTGGCGGATAAAGCTGTCATTGCATCTGACGCTCGACTTGATGCGCGATTTGCGCGAGCGGGCCGAGGAAGAGGCGATCCATGTCTTTGCCCGCAATCTGAAAGATCTTTTGCTCGCGGCGCCGGCCGGTTCGCGACCGACCATGGGGCTCGATCCGGGCATACGCACCGGCGTCAAGGTGGCGGTGGTCGACGGTACCGGCAAGCTGGTGGCGACGACGACCGTCTATCCGTTCCCGCCGAAGAACGATGTGCGCGGCGCGCAGGTCGAGCTTGCCGCCCTGATCCGCCAGCACAAGGTGGAGCTGATCTCGATCGGCAACGGCACCGGCAGCCGCGAGACCGAGAAGCTGGTTGCCGACATGCTTTCGGACCTGCCGGCAGGTGCCGGGCCGAAGCCGCTCAAGGTGATCGTCAGCGAGGCCGGCGCCTCGGTCTATTCGGCCTCGGCGACGGCAGCGGCGGAATTCCCCGGTCTCGATGTGTCGCTGCGCGGCGCGGTGTCGATCGCGCGGCGCCTGCAGGACCCGCTGGCCGAGTTGGTCAAGATCGAGCCGAAATCGATCGGCGTCGGGCAATACCAGCATGACGTCGACCAGTACCGGCTCGGCCGTTCGCTGGAGGCGGTCGTCGAGGATGCGGTTAACGCTGTCGGCGTCGATCTCAACACGGCGTCGGCGCCGTTGTTGGCGCGCGTGTCGGGACTTGGGCCGTCGCTCGCCGAGGCGATCGTTGCGCATCGCGACGCGGCCGGGCCGTTTGCCACCCGCAAGGACCTGCTCAAGGTGGCGCGGCTCGGGCCGCGCGCATTCGAGCAAAGTGCCGGCTTCCTGCGCATACCGAACGGGACAGAGCCGCTCGACGCGTCATCGGTGCATCCGGAAGCCTATGGCGTGGCGAAGAAAATCGTCGCAGCCTGCGGCCGCGACGTGCGCGCGCTGATGGGCGACCGCGCCGCGCTGAAGGCGCTCGACCCGCGCGTCTTCGTCGACGAGCGTTTCGGCCTGCCGACTGTGCGCGACATCATCGCCGAACTGGAAAAGCCTGGACGCGACCCGCGACCCGGGTTCAAGACGGCGACCTTCGCCGAGGGTGTCGACGACATCAAGGATTTGAAGCCGGGCATGCTGCTCGAAGGCACCGTCACCAATGTCGCGGCCTTCGGCGCCTTCGTCGATATCGGCGTCCACCAGGACGGGCTGGTGCACGTATCGCAACTGGCCGACCGCTTCATCAAGGACGCGCATGAGGTGGTGAAGGCGGGCGATGTCGTGAAGGTGCGGGTCGTCGATGTCGACATCAAGCGCAAGCGCATCGGCCTGTCGATGCGCAAGGACGGTGGCGAGGGTGGGGCATCGAAAGGTGGCTCGCGCGATCACGGCGGCGGCAAGCCGGTGCCGCGCTCGCCAGCGCCGCAGCGCCAGCCGGAGCGGCCTTCGCAGGGCGCGTTCGGTGCGGCGCTCGCGGAAGCGATGAAGCGCAAATAGCTACCACGCCAGGACAGCCGGCTCCTTGCCGATCTGACCCAGCAGCCAGTCGCGAAAACTGGCGACCGCCGGGTGGCCGCGCTTGTCGTGCGGCACGACGAGGTAATAGGCGCTGCGGCTCTGCATCGGCGTGCCCGGCGCCGGCACCAGCTGGCTGCGCTGCAGTTCGCCGGCAATCAGGATTTCCGGCAGCAGCGCCACGCCGAGGCCGGCCATGCAAGCCTGCGCGACGGTGCCGAACTGCTCGAACTGCATGCCGGGACCGGTCGGCGCCTCGAGCCCCTGATGCTCGAACCATTCGCTCCAGGCGCCGGGGCGGGTTGCCATATGCAGCAACGGCAGGCGGCTGATATCGGCCGGCGTGACGATGGCGCGGGTGGCGAGGAATTCGGGCGAAACCACCGGCATCACGGTCTCGCGCATCAAGAGCGTGCAGTCGGCCTCCGGCCAGTCGGGCATGCCGTGATGGATCGCGGCGTCGAGCCGTTCGCGGGCAAAGTCGAAGCGTCCGATGCGGGTGGCGAAGTTGATGGTGATGTCGGGATGGAGGGCGACGAAATCCGGGATCAGCGGCATCAGCCAGCGCGTGCCGAAGGTCGGCAGGATAGCAAGGTTGAGAACGCCGCTATGCCGATTGCTCATCAATCCAAGCGCGGCGTCGCGCAATTGGCCAAGCGCCGATCGCACCGCTTCGGCATAGATCTCGCCGGCCGGCGACAGCCGCACATTGCGGCTGTCGCGATCAAATAAGCGCCGACCGAACTGCTCTTCCAAGAGGTTGATCTGCCGGCTGACGGCCCCTTGGGTCAGATCGAGCTCACGCGCGGCGGCGGTGAAGGAGCCGAGACGCGCAACCGCCTCGAAGGCAGCGAGGGCGGCGGTGTTGGGTAGAAGGCGGCGCTGGACATTCATGATCCATTACTAACGCTCATTGATCCGTGATGCAATTTCGTTTGATTTTTTGCACGCGGAGTCCGATAAGCCGGCGACCTCAACAATATGTCGGGAGATCGAGGCCATGGCCGCCGAGAAGAACGCCTTCGTGTGGAACGATCCTTTCCTGATCGAGGACCAGCTTTCCGAGGACGAGCGCATGGTGCGCGACGGCGCTGCCGCCTTCGCCGCCGACAAGCTGGCGCCGCGTATCGAGGAAGCCTATGCCGACGAGAAGACCGATCCGTCGATCTTCCGCGAGATGGGCGAAGCGGGCCTGCTCGGCATCACCATTCCGGAAGAATATGGCGGGCTCGGCGCCAACTATGTGACCTACGGCCTGGTGGCGCGCGAGGTCGAGCGCATCGATAGCGGCTATCGATCGATGATGAGCGTGCAATCCTCGCTGGTCATGTATCCGATCCATGCCTACGGCTCGGAAGCGCAGCGCAAGAAATACCTGCCGAAGCTGGCGTCGGGCGAATGGATCGGCTGCTTCGGCCTCACCGAGCCGGATGCCGGCTCCGATCCAGGCGGCATGAAGACGCGCGCCGAGAAGACGGCGAACGGCTACAAGCTCTCCGGCTCCAAGATGTGGATCTCGAACGCGCCGATCGCCGACGTCTTCGTCGTGTGGGCGAAGCTGAAGGGCGACAGCGGCAAGGATGAGATCCGCGGCTTCGTGCTGGAAAAGGGCATGAAGGGACTGTCGGCGCCGAAGATCGGCGGCAAGTTGTCGTTGCGGGCGTCGATTACCGGCGAGGTGGTGCTGGAAGGCGTCGAGGTCGGCGAAGAGGCGTTGCTGCCCAATGCCAAGGGCCTCGGCGGTCCGTTCGGCTGCCTCAACCGGGCGCGCTACGGCATCTCCTGGGGAGCGATGGGCGCGGCCGAGGATTGCTGGCACCGGGCGCGGCAATACGGCCTCGACAGAAAACAGTTCGGCAAGCCGCTCGCCGGCACGCAATTATTCCAGAAGAAGCTCGCCGACATGCAGACCGAGATCGCGCTTGGCCTGCAGGGCTCGTTGCGCGTCGGCCGGCTGATGGACGAAGGCAAGATGGCGCCGGAGATGATCTCGATCGTCAAGCGCAACAATTGCGGCAAGGCGCTCGACATCGCCCGCCAGGCCCGCGACATGCATGGCGGCAACGGCATCCAGATCGGCTATCACGTCATGCGCCACGCGCAGAACCTGGAGACGGTGAACACCTATGAGGGCACGCATGACGTGCATGCGCTGATCCTCGGAAGGGCGCAGACGGGGATCCAGGCGTTTTTCTAAGGCATATTTTCGTCATACTCGGGCTTGACCCGAGTATCCATGCCGTGACGTAGAAGCTCCGCTGCGATACAGAATTTTCGGTGCACGAGCACGACGGAAGTTTGTTTGCAACGCCGCGTTCTTCGGCCGGCGTCACGGAATGGATCCTATGGTCTGCGCGCGTCGCTTCGCTCCTTGCTCCGCCATAGGATGACGAAGGCGCAGAGGTCTTTGCCAATCGCAGACGTTGGAGACTGGCTGCTACCCCGCGACGTCGATCGTCTATTAGCTGCTTAAATTAGGTGCAGCGCAACATCTCTGCTTGGAGAATGGACAGCATTTATGTCAGGGTTCGGTGACCGAAACGCCGAACTCCGGGGTACCATGGCAATTCAGGCAGTCGTCCATCACCTGACCCATTACAAATATGACCGGCCGGTGGTGCTCGGTCCCCAGGTGATCAGGCTGCAGCCGGCGCCGCATTCGCGCACCAAGGTGCTCAGCCATTCGCTGAAGGTCGAACCGGCAAACCACTTCGTCAATCTGCAGCAGGATCCCTACGGCAACTTCCTCGCCCGCTTCGTCTTCCCGGAGCCGGTGACGGAACTGAAAATCGAGGTCGACCTCGTCGCCGACATGATGATCTATAATCCGTTCGACTTCTTCGTCGAGGAGAGCGCCGAGACTTTCCCGTTCGACTATCCGGAGGAGATCAGGGAAGACCTCGCCATCTACCGCGCGCCGGAGCCGGCCGGGCCGCTGTTGTCGGCATTCCTTCGGACGATCGACCGCAGTCCGACAAACACCGTCAATTTCCTCGTCGACCTCAATGCAAGGCTGCAGCGCGAGATCGCCTATATCGTGCGCATGGAAACGGGTGTTTATTCGCCCGAGGAGACATTGGCCGCCGGCAAGGGCTCCTGCCGGGATTCGAGCTGGCTCTTGGTGCAGATCCTGCGCAATCTGGGCGTCGCCGCGCGCTTCGTCTCCGGCTATCTGATCCAGTTGAAGCCGGATCTCGTCTCGCTCGACGGACCGCCGGGGACCGCTGTCGACTTCACCGACCTGCATGCCTGGTGCGAGGTCTATATTCCCGGCGCCGGCTGGATCGGTTTCGACCCGACCTCCGGGCTGCTGACCGGCGAAAGCCACGTGCCGCTTGCCGCGACGCCGCATTTCCGCAATGCCGCGCCGATCTCAGGCATGGCGAGCTTCGCCAACGTCGATTTCCACTTCGACATGCGGGTTGACCGCATCGCCGAGCATCCGCGCATCACCAAGCCATTTTCGGACGAAAGTTGGGAGGCGCTCGATCGACTGGGCGAAAAGGTCGACGCGGTGCTGAAAGACGGCGACGTGCGGCTCACCATGGGCGGTGAGCCGACCTTTGTGTCGATCGACGATTTCGAGTCCGCCGAATGGAACACGGCCGCCGTCGGCCCGACCAAGCGCGACAAGGCGGACCAGCTCATCCGCCGGCTGCGCGAGCGCTTCGCGCCGGGCGGCTTCCTGCATTACGGCCAGGGCAAATGGTATCCCGGCGAGAGCCTGCCGCGCTGGACCTTCTCGCTCTACTGGCGCACCGATGGCGAGCCGGTCTGGCGCGATCCGTCGCTGATCGCGCGGGAGAAGGGCAGCGCCGCCATTGGCCCGGAGCAGGCCGAAAGCCTGCTCACGGCGATCGCCGGCGAGCTCGGCATCGACAAGGCGATGGTCGGCGAGGCCTATGAGGATCCGGGCGAGTGGCTGCTCAAGGAAGGCAAGCTGCCGGACAATGTCGATCCGTCCAATTCGAAGCTGGAGGACCCGGAAGAGCGCAGCCGCATGGCGCGCGTCTTCGAGCGCGGCCTGACCAAGCCGTCCGGCTATGTGCTGCCGGTGCAGCGCTGGAACAGCCAGGCTGTGGGGCAGCGCTGGCGCTCGGAGAAATGGAAGACCAGGCGCGGGCGCCTGTTCCTGGTGCCGGGCGACTCTCCAGTCGGCTACCGCTTGCCGCTCGGTACGTTGCCCTATGTTCCGCCGGCGCAATTTCCTTACATCGTGCCGGTCGACCCGTCCGTGCCGCGCGGCGCGCTGCCGGCGCGCGATGCGATCCTGCCGGAAGGTCCAGGCGGCGGCGCCGACGAAATGGCGCGTCAGCAGGCCGAAGCCTCCTTCACCGCCGCCACGGCCCAGCAGGACCGGGTCGAGCAGCGACTGACCGAGATCGGCGGCGCGGTGCGGACCGCACTCACCGTCGAGCCGCGCGACGGCAGGCTCTGCGTGTTCATGCCGCCGGTCGAGGCGCTGGAGGATTATCTCGAACTGGTGGAGGCGGCGGAAAATGCTGCCAAGGCCATCGGGTTGCCGGTGCATATCGAGGGCTATGCCCCGCCGCACGACCCGCGCCTCAACGTCATCCGCGTCGCGCCCGATCCAGGCGTCATCGAGGTGAACATCCATCCGGCCGCCAACTGGCAGGAATGCGTTGCCACCACCACGGCGATCTACGAGGAAGCGCGGCAATCGCGGCTCGGCACCGACAAGTTCATGATCGACGGTCGCCACACCGGCACCGGCGGCGGCAATCATGTCGTGGTTGGGGGTGCTACGCCCAATGACAGCCCGTTCCTGCGCCGGCCGGATCTTCTGAAGAGCCTGGTGCTGCAATGGCAGCGGCATCCGTCGCTGTCCTATTTGTTCTCAGGGCTGTTCATCGGCCCGACCAGCCAGGCGCCGCGCATCGACGAGGCGCGGCACGATGCGCTCTATGAGCTCGAGATCGCGCTGGCGCAGGTGCCGCATCCCGACGCGGGCGCAGCACCCTTGCCCTGGCTGGTCGACCGGCTGTTCCGCAATCTCTTGACCGACGTGACGGGCAACACGCACCGTTCGGAAATCTGCATCGACAAATTGTTCTCGCCGGATGGCCCGACCGGCCGGCTCGGCCTTGTCGAGTTCCGCGGCTTCGAGATGCCGCCCAATTCGCGCATGTCGCTCGCGCAGCAATTGCTGGTCCGCGCGATCATCGCACGGGCCTGGAAGAACCCGCTCGACGGCCGCTTCGTGCGCTGGGGCACCTCACTGCACGACCGTTTCATGCTGCCGCACTACGTCTGGGCGGATTTCCTCGACGTGCTGGAGGATCTGAAGCTCAACGGCTTCGACTTCCGCCCCGAATGGTTCGCGGCCCAGCTCGAATTCCGTTTCCCGTTCTGCGGCGAGGTGCAACATGCCGGCGTCAAGCTGGAGTTGAGGCAGGCGCTGGAGCCCTGGCATGTGATGGGCGAGCAGGGCGCCATCGGAGGCACGGTCCGCTTCGTCGATTCCTCGGTGGAGCGGCTGCAGGTGCGAACCGAAGGCCTCAATCCGGAGCGTCACGCCATCGTCTGCAACGGCCGCATCGTGCCGATGAAGGTCACCGACACCAGAGAGGTCGCGGTGGCCGGCGTTCGCTTCAAGGCCTGGCAGCCGGCGTCCGGCCTGCATCCGGCGCTGCCGGTCAACACGCCGCTGGTCTTCGACATGTATGACCGCTGGTCGGGCCGCTCGGTCGGCGGCTGCGTCTACCATGTCGCGCATCCGGGCGGCCGCAGTTACGACACCTTCCCGGTCAACGGCAACGAGGCCGAGGCGCGACGGCTTGCCCGGTTCGAACCGCGCGGCCACACGCCGGGCGGCTATGTGCTGCGTGACGAAGAAGCTGCTGAAGAGTTCTCCATGACCCTTGACCTCAGGCGGCCGGCGAGATTCTGATCGACAATGGCCAAGGGGAATCAGAGACGGGCGGGCGGCAGGTCGCGGGCGCCGAGCCTGCTGGAACGCTACCGACCGATCGAAGGCGTCGTCGACGAGATGGTCGATGCGGCTGGCAGCCCGCGCCCGGCCTGGCGCTCCTTCATCGACGCGCTCGACGATCTGGGGGCGGATCGGCTCGGGCAGCGGTTTGCCCGCGCCGATCAGTATCTGCGCGACGCCGGCGTCTATTACCGTGTCTATGAGCAGGCTGGCGCCAATGAGCGGGAATGGCCGCTCGCGCATGTCCCGCTGCTGATCGACGAGAAGGAATGGGTCGAGATCAGCGCCGGTCTCGTCCAGCGCGCCGACCTGTTCGAGGCGATCCTGTCCGACATTTACGGGCCGAACCGGTTGGTCGAGAAAGGCATTCTGCCGGCCGGCCTGATTGCAGCCAGCCCGGAATATCTGCGCCCGATAGCCGGCGTCCGGCCGGCCAACGGGCATTTTCTGCATATGGTCGCCTTCGAGCTCGGCCGTGGCCCGGACGGCCGCTGGTGGGTGCTGGGCGATCGCACCCAGGCGCCGTCGGGCGCAGGCTTCGCGCTGGAGAACCGCGTCGCCACAACGCGTGCGCTGTCGGATATCTATGGCGAGATGCATGTGCATCGGCTTGCCGGCTTTTTCCGCCGCTTCCGCGACGCGCTGAACGCTATGGCAAGGGAGTCGGGCGGCCGCGTCGCCATCCTGACGCCGGGACCGCTCAACGAAACCTATTACGAGCATGCCTATATCGCCCGCTATCTGGGCATCATGCTGCTCGAGGGCGAGGACCTGACCGTTTCCGGCGGCAGGCTGATGGTGCGAACCGTTTCCGGCCTGATGCCGATCGGCGTCGTGTGGCGGCGGCTCGATGCCGCCTTCGCCGATCCGCTGGAACTCAGGCCGGACTCGCAGATCGGCACGCCAGGATTGGTCGAGGCAATCCGGCGCGGCTCCGTTTCGGCTGTCAATGCGCTGGGTTCGGGCCTGATAGAGACGCGGGCATTGCTGTCGTTCCTGCCCAGGATCGCGCGAGAACTGCAAGGTGACGATCTCAAGCTGCCGAGCATCGCCACCTGGTGGTGCGGACAGGAGGCCGAGCGCGCCCATGTGCTGGCCAATATCGACCGCATGGTGGTCGGCCCGGCGCTCTCGACCCGGCTTGCCTTCGAGGACGATGGCGCGACCCGGCTCGGATCGTCCCTTTCGGCCGGCGAGCGAGCCGAGCTCATCGCGCGCATCGAGGCGGACGGCGCCGGCTTCGTCGGCCAGGAAGCCGTGACGCTCTCGACCACGCCGGTGTTCATTGACGGCCTGCTGGAGCCGCGGCCTGCCAGCCTGCGCGTCTATCTGGCGCGCACGCCGGAAGGCTGGACGGTGATGCCCGGCGGCTTCGCCCGTGTCGGCTTTTCGCTCGACCCGACGGCGATCGCCATGCAGCGCGGCGGCCAGGCGGCGGATGTCTGGGTGGTCAGCGACAGGCCGGTCGAGCGCGAGACATTGTTGCCGCAGGAACATGACGGCTTCACGCGCACCATGCCGGGCAGCCTGCCCAGCCGCGCGGCCGAGAACCTGACCTGGCTCGGACGCTATATCGAGCGCTCCGAAGACACGGTGCGCGTGCTGCGCGCCTATCACGTGCGGCTTGCCGAGACGTCCGATCCGGATATGCCGCTGCTTGCCGATGTCAGGGACTATCTGGAGCCGTTCGGCATCGACGTCGAAACGGCGATACCACCGGGGTTGATCGGCACTTTGGACAGCGCGGTCTACAGCGCCGGCCAAATTCGCGACCGCTTCTCTCCCGATGGCTGGCTGGCGCTGAAGGATCTGTCCAAGACCATCCATAAGTTCGCGGAGACGGTCGCGCCCGGAGACGACGCGACACGGGCGATGACGGTGATGCTGCGCAAGCTTGCCGGCTTTTCCGGCCTGCTGCACGAGAACATGTACCGCTTCACCGGCTGGCGCTTCCTGGAGATCGGCCGCAGGCTGGAACGCGGCATCCAGATCGCCCGCACGCTCAGCCAGCTGACAAGGAACGGGGCGCCGGAAGGGGCGCTGGACATGATGCTGGAGATCGGCGACAGCGTCATGACCCATCGCCGGCAATATCCGGTGCAGGCCGGGCGGCGCACGGTGATCGACCTGCTCGCGCTGGACCCGCTCAATCCTCGCTCGATCCTGTTCCAGCTGGAGCGGCTGAAGGCCGAGATCGGCATGCTGCCTTCGATCGGCGGCGAGGGGCACATGTCACCCGCCGCCAAGGAGATCCTGCGGCTCAACACGGCAATAGCCGTCATGGAGCCGTCGGACATGAGCGCCAAGGCGCTCGACGACCTCGCCGGCCAGATCGGCGATCTCTACAACAGCCTCTCCAGAGCCTATTTCGCTTAGATGCTCTACGACATCAAACTCCTTTTGCATTACGATTACGCCGCTGCCGCCGGTGGCGGGCGGCACCAGGTGCGCGTCATGCCGCAGACGATCGCCGGAGTGCAGCGCGTGATCGCCGCCTCGCTGTCGTTTCAACCGTCGCCGGCCGAGCGTGCCGATTTTTCCGATTTCTTCGGCAACAACGTCACCTCGATCGCCTTTCGCGACGCGCATGAGACGCTCGACATCCGAATGAGCGCGCGCGTGTCTGTCTCGCGGCCCGAGCCGGGTCTCGATGTCTCGCCCGATATAAGCGGGCTGAGGTCGGAGCTCGACCTGGTGCGCTCGCTATTGCCGTCCGCGCCGCATCATTTCCTCCCCGCCAGCGACCATGCCGGCATCGATGCGGCGATCACGGCCTATGCGCGGGAAAGCCTGGCCGGCTCCGCGGTCGCCACGGCGGCCGATCTCTGCAACCGCATCCATCGCGATTTCACTTATGACGGCAAGGCAACCACGGTGCAGACGCGGGCAAGTGACGCCTTCGCGCTGAAACGCGGCGTCTGCCAGGATTTCTCGCATATCATGATCGCCGGCCTGCGCGGGCTTGGCATTCCCGCCGGTTATGTCAGCGGTTTTTTGCGCACGATCCCGCCCAAGGGCAAGCCTCGGCTCGAGGGCGCCGATGCCATGCATGCCTGGGTCAAGGCCTGGTGCGGACGCGATGCCGGCTGGCAGGAATTCGACCCGACCAACGGCATGCGGGCGAGCAACGACCATATCACAGTCGGCTACGGCCGCGACTATTCCGACGTCGCGCCGATCGTCGGCGTGTTGAAGACCACCGGCGACCAGGTCGGCGAGCAAGGGGTCGACGTCATCCCGGTGGAAGCCTGACCCGCGGGCGTCGATGACGCGCATCGCCGTTTGCATCGGAACCAGTCATCGGCGAGCGGCTTTATCTACGGATAATTTCGCGGAGCCGGCATGTTGCAGCATTCACAATTGTCCTCGGACCGTTCAACGCGGAGCGAGGAAACAGTAAGGAACGGTGCGCAGGATTCGGCCGAGCGCGCGTCGCTCAGCTATGTCAGCGACACCGATCCCGGCGTCCGACGATTGAGAAAAGGCAAGGGATTTTCCTATGTCGGTCCGAACGGGCGCAAGGTCGGCGCGGAGACACTTGCCCGCATCAAGGCGATCGTCATTCCGCCGGCCTGGACGGATGTATGGATATCACCCGATCCGGACGGCCACATCCAGGCAACAGGCCGGGATCAGCGCGGCCGCAAGCAGTACCGCTATCACCCGCACTGGACCGAGGAACGCGACGGCGTCAAATATTCCAGCCTCGTCGCCTTCGCGCAAAGCCTGCCTGCCCTCAGGCGGCAGATCGATGCCGATCTGCGCCGCCACGGGCTGCCGATGGAGCGCGTCGTCGCCTCGGTGGTCTGGTTGCTCGACAACACCATGATCCGCATCGGCAACGCGGCCTATGCGCGCGACAACAAGAGTTTCGGATTGACCACGCTGCGCGACCGCCATGTCGAGATCACGGGCTCCAGCCTGCGCTTCGCCTTCAAGGGCAAGTCGGGCAAGGAATGGAAGCTGAAGCTGGCCGATCGCCGCATCGCCAAGATCGTGCGCGGCGCCCAGGACCTGCCCGGGCAGAAGCTGTTCCAATATCTCGATGAGGATGGCGACCGGCGGCCGGTGCGTTCGGAGGACGTCAACCGCTACATTCGCGAGGCTTCCGGCGCCGAATTCAGCTCGAGGCATTTCCGCACCTGGGGCGGCACCATCCACGCCGCTTCGCTGTTTGCGCAGACCGAACTGCCGGAAAGCCAGGCGCTGCGGAAACGGGTGACGAACAGCATCGTCGACAAGGTCGCCGAGCGGTTGGGCAACACCCGTGCCGTCTGTCGCAAATGCTATATCCACCCGCTGGTGTTCGAGGCATGGAGCAACGGGCGCCTGCTCGACCAAATGGCCGAAGCCAATAAGCACAAGCGCGCCATACCCGGCCTCGACGAGGAAGAAACGCTGGTGCTCAGATGGCTGCAGGCGCGCGGCGCCTGACAGACGGTTGCGGAGATCGTCAAGTCAGTGATCCCTCGATAATTTTTTTATCGACCTGGTGTCGGGAAGGGTCCTAGTGTCGCGTCCTTTGATACGGAAAGGACCTGCCATGCTTTACGCCATCCTCTGCTACGCCTCCGAAGACGTCGTCTGCTCCTGGAGCAAGGAACAGGACGACGAGGTCATGGCAAAGCTCCTCAACGTGCAGGACAAATACGCCAAGGCGGGCCGGCTGGGGCCGGTGGCGCGCCTTTTGCCGACGACGGCGGCCACGACGCTGCGAAAGGTCAAAGGCGAGTCCATCGTGCTCGACGGTCCGTTCGCCGAGACCAAGGAACAGTTCCTCGGCTTCTACACGCTCGAATGCAACGATCTCGACGAAGCCGTCGAATTCGCGCGCGAGCTTTCCGAAGTCAATCCGAGCGGCGGTTCCTACGAGATCCGGCCGGTTTCGGTCTTCAATCCGACAAAGGTCGCGGTATGACGGAACTCGCCTGGATAAACGCCGCGATCAGCAACGCCCGCCCGCAGGCGATGGGCGCGCTGCTGCGCTACTTCCGCGACCTCGACGCCGCGGAAGAGGCTTTCCAGGACGCGTGCCTGAGGGCGCTCAACAACTGGCCGAAGAACGGGCCGCCACGCGATCCCGCGGCTTGGCTGATCTTCGTCGGACGCAACAGCGGCATCGACGCCGTGCGCAAGCGCGCCAAGCAGGCGCCGATGCCGGAAGAGGACCAGATTTCCGATCTCGAGGATGCCGAAGGCGATATGGCCGAGCGGCTGGACGGCGCGCATTATCGCGATGATATCCTGCGGCTTCTGTTCATCTGCTGCCATCCGGATCTGCCGGCGACGCAGCAGATCGCGGTGGCGCTGCGCATCGTGTCCGGCCTCACCGTCAAGCAGATCGCGCGCGCCTTCCTGGTCGGCGAGAGCGCCATGGAGCAGCGTATCACCCGCGCCAAGGCGCGCATTGCCGATGCCGGCGTGCCTTTCGAGACGCCGGGCGCCGTCGAGCGCTCGGAGCGCCTCGCCGCAGTCTCCGCAATGGTCTATCTGATCTTCAATGAGGGCTATTCGAGCAATGGCGGCGAGGCGCCGGCTCGCGCGCCGCTGTGCGAGGAGGCGATCCGGCTCGCCCGGCTGCTGCTCAGGCTGTTCCAGCAGGAACCTGAAATCATGGGGCTGACGGCGCTGCTGCTTCTCCAGCATGCGCGGGCGCCGGCGCGCTTCGACGAAGATGGCGAGATCGTGCTGCTCGAGGACCAGGACCGCTCGCTCTGGAGCCGCAAGATGATCGACGAGGGCTTGGCGCTGGTCGACAAGGCGCTGCGCCACCGCAAGCCCGGCCCTTATCAGGTGCAGGCGGCGATCGCGGCGCTGCATGCGCGGGCGGCGACGGCGGAGGATACCGACTGGACCGAGATCGATCTGCTTTACGGTCTGCTGGAGCAGATGCAGCCGTCGCCGGTGGTAACGCTCAACCGCGCCGTCGCGGTCAGCAAGGTGCGCGGCCCGGAAGCCGCACTTGCCATGATCGAGCCGCTGGAAGAGCGGCTGTCGGGCTATTTCCACTTCTTCGGGCTGAGGGGCGGGCTGCTGATGCAGCTTGGGCGCAACGACGAGGCGCGTGTCGCCTTCGACCGCGCCATCGCCCTGGCCAACACCGCGGCCGAGGCGGCGCATATCCGCATGCATATCGACCGGCTGATCAAGGAAAGCGCTGAGAAGTCTTCGTTCCAAAAAGCGCGCTGATCCGGCTTCGCCGTCTGGCCCAATTTCGCAATCCGGCCTTGGACCATGCCGGGGTAGCGGTTTTCCCCCGAAACGCGTAATGCCACGCCATGAAAGCGCCCGGCTGTGCCCGACGGCACGGACATGGCGCATGGCTTCCACGCCCGTCCCATGAGCGGCGGGATATGAAAGGGACAAAAAATGACGTTAGCGAAGGAAACCGCTTCACTTCTTGAGAAGCTGGGCGTCGCCAAGGATGCGCTTTCGGGGGGCGACCTGATCGTGCGCAGTCCGGTGACGGGCGAACAGGTCGCGGCGCTGAAGTCGATCTCGGCCGCCGACGCCGGCAAGGCCATCGATGCCGCGCACAAGGCCTTCCAGGCCTGGCGGCTGGTGCCGGGGCCAAAGCGCGGCGAGCTGGTGCGCCTGCTCGGCGAGGAGTTGCGCGCGCATAAGGACGAGCTCGGCCGGCTGGTGTCGATCGAGGTCGGCAAGATCCCGTCCGAGGGGCTGGGCGAAGTCCAGGAGATGATCGACATCTGCGATTTCGCCGTCGGTCTTTCCCGGCAACTCTATGGCCTCACCATCGCCACCGAGCGCCCCGGACACCGCATGATGGAGACCTGGCATCCGCTCGGCGTCGTCGGCGTGATCTCGGCCTTCAATTTCCCGGTTGCTGTTTGGTCTTGGAACTCGGCGCTGGCCTTCGTCTGCGGCGATGCGGTGGTGTGGAAGCCGTCGGAAAAGACGCCGCTGACGGCGCTTGCCTGCGAGGCGATCTTCAAGCGCGCCGCAAAGCGTTTCGGCACCGATGCGCCGGCAGGGCTGCTGCAGGTGCTGATCGGCGACCGCGCTGCCGGCGAGGTGCTGGTCGACCATCCGAAAGTGCCGCTGGTCTCGGCCACCGGCTCGACCCGCATGGGCCGCGAGGTCGGCCCCAGGCTCGCCAGGCGTTTTGCGCGCGCCGTGCTCGAGCTCGGCGGCAACAATGCCGGCATCGTCACGCCCACCGCCGATCTCGACATGGCGCTGCGGGCGATTGCCTTCGGCGCCATGGGGACGGCCGGCCAGCGCTGCACCACGCTGCGCCGCCTGTTCGTGCATGACAGCGTCTATGACGCGCTGCTGCCGCGGCTGAAGAAGGCCTATGAGACCGTCTCGGTCGGCAATCCGCTGGAAGGCAAGGCGCTGGTCGGTCCGCTGATCGACAAGGCGGCCTTCGACAACATGCAGAAGGCATTGAAGGAAGCGCAAGAGCATGGCGGCAAGGTGACCGGCGGCACGCGCGTCGAGAACGGCCAACCGGACGCCTATTACGTTCATCCGGCACTGGTCGAAATGCCTGCCCAGGTCTCGCCGGTGACGGAAGAGACCTTCGCGCCGATCCTCTACGTGATGAAATACTCCGATTTCGACGAGGCGCTCGAGCAGCACAATGCGGTGGGCGCCGGCCTGTCGTCGTCGATCTTCACGCGCGACCTGCAGGAATCGGAGCGATTCCTCGGCGTCGACGGTTCGGACTGCGGCATCGCCAACGTCAATATCGGCACCTCGGGCGCTGAGATCGGCGGCGCCTTCGGCGGCGAGAAGGAGACGGGCGGCGGCCGCGAGAGCGGCTCGGATGCCTGGAAGGCTTATATGCGCCGCGCCACCAACACGGTGAACTATTCGAAAGCGCTGCCGCTCGCGCAGGGCGTGTCGTTCGACATCGATTGAGAACGAAGCGACGGGTCAGCCTCGCCCGCGAGCTGACCCGGCCCGACTATCGATCAGATCGTGCAGGCGGAAGGCGGCCGATTGCTCAGAAAGCCTTGCCGGTGGCCGGATCGAAGAGGCGGAGCGCGTCCGCATCGAAGACGAACGCGCATGGCTGACCCTTGGTAACGCGGGCGCGTGGCGGCAAGGTCGCCGTCAAGTTCTGCGCGCCGATCCGGGCCGTGGTGACCTGTTCGGGACCGGTCAGTTCGACGACGTCGATCTCGACCGGCAGCGACAGATCCGCGCCGCTGCCCGGCCCCAGCCGGAGCGCTTCCGGCCTCACTCCGGCAATGACCTGAGCACCGCCGCGGCCTGCGTTGGCGTAGCGCGCCGGCAGCGCCAGCCGCGCATCCGTGCCGGCAATGGCGAGCTTGCCGTCCTCGACAACCGCTTCCAGCATGTTCATCGCAGGCGCGCCGACGAAGCCCGCCACATAGAGCGTCGCCGGATGGTTGTAGATCTCTTCCGGGGTGCCCAGCTGTTCGATACGACCGTCGCGCATGACGGCGATGCGGGTCGCCAGCGTCATCGCCTCGATCTGGTCGTGGGTGACGTAGACGACGGTGGTGCGCAGCATCTCGTGCAGGCGCTTCAGCTCGGTGCGCATCTCGAGCCGCAGCTTGGCGTCGAGGTTGGAGAGCGGCTCGTCGAACAGGAAGACCTGCGGCTTGCGCACCAGCGCCCGGCCGATGGCGACGCGCTGGCGCTGGCCGCCGGAGAGCTGCCCGGGCTTGCGGTCGAGCAGGTTCTCGATCTGCAGGAGCCTTGCCGCTTCGCGCACCGCCTTGTCGCGCTCGGCGACGGGAACCTTGCGCATCTCCAGGCCGAAGCCGATGTTGCGGCTCACCGTCAGGTTCGGATAGAGCGCGTAGGACTGGAAGACCATGGCGATGTCGCGGTTCTTCGGATGCACGCCAAGCACCGAGCGGCCGCCGATCAACACGTCGCCGCTGGTCGCCTCGGCAAGACCGGCGATGATGTTGAGCAAGGTCGACTTGCCGCAGCCGGAGGAGCCCAGCAGAACCAGGAACTCGCCGTTCTCGAGCGCGATGTCGATGCCTTTCAGCGTTTCGACGCTGCCGTAATTCTTGCGGATATCGCGGATTTCAAGCGCGCTCATGGATGGCTTCCTCGAAGAAAATCGGCCCGCCATAGTCGCGGGGCAGGGTGGAAATGGCCCGCGATGCCACCTGAACAGCCGCTGCAAGGCAACGTGCCAGAGCGTGCTCCCGAGCCAGCGCCGCCAGAAAGGCGCCGTTGAAGACATCGCCGGCGCCTATCGTGTCGACGACGTTGACGGATGGCGCGGTCGCATCGATGATTTGGCCGTCCGGGCCGATAGCGATCGCGCCCTCGGGTCCGCGCTTGACGACCACGGTGGCGGCTTTTTTCATGCCGTCGCGGATCTTGCATGCCGCGTCCGTGGGCTCCTTCAACCCCGCCAGCGTCGTCGTCTCGACCTCGTTGAAGAGCGCAAGCTCGCAACGCGACAGCCAAGCGCGCGTCGCGGCACAATTTTGCGCCGTCCAGCCGTCCATCGGCCAGCCGGTGTCGAGCGCGACGGCGATGCGGTGTGCCTCCGCCCAATCGAAAAAAGCATCGTACTGGCGCGTCAGGTCGTCAGTCAGGAAGGAGCCGCAAAGCAGCGCATAGCCGCCGGAAAGCCGATTGCCGTCCAGCACGGAGAGCACGTCGCCCAGGCTGAAGCGCGGCAGGTGACCGCGGGTGGTGAAGAAGGTGCGTTCGCCATCGGGATGGGTCATGCCGACCGACAGCGTCGTGCCCTCCGTATGAACCGGCCATCTCGCGGCACGGCTTCCGAATGCCTCGCGCAGCCAGCGCCCGAACTGGTCGTCGCCGAGATTGGCGGCAATCTCGAAATCGATGCCCAGCGCCTGCCAGGCAAGCGCGGTATTGCCGGCCTGGCCGCCGACCCGCAGGTCGTCATGGTCGACGATGGTCTCCGTGCCCGCCTTCGGCCAGGGCGCGACCGGCCCGACGATCAGATCGACATTGACGTTGCCGATCACCGCGAGCGGCCGCATCATTCGCTCCTGGTGATCTTGGTGGTGCGCACCGGCGTTCCGGCATTCTCGACGCGGGAGTCGGCGAAGGCGATCATCAGGCGCTGCGCCACCGGCAGCATGGCAAAGATCGCCGCCAGGCCCGCGGCGGGTCCGAAGGCGAGTGTCGCGGCGCCTGCCACCGGCGATTTGCCCGAAGCGTCGAACACGATCAGCGGCGCCCCGGTCTCGACCACTGAAGCGGCCATGGCGGTGACGAGGTCGGCGGTCGGGTCGTCGCCGCGGAAGAGCACGACGCCAATGCTTGGACCCAGCATCTCCATCGGTCCGTGGCGCAGCTGACCGCCTTCGAGCGAGAAACAAGGCAGGCGCGACAGTTCGGTGAAGCCGAGCGCAAGGGCTTCAGCCACGCCTTGAAGCTTGCGGCCGGACGTGACGATGGTCGTGACCATGCTCAGCGCCGCGAGCGCTGCATCGATCTCCACCGTCTGGGGCGCATTGAGCCCGGCGAGCGCGCCGGCGGGATCGTCGCCTAGCGCAGTCAGAATGGCGAGATGCAGGGCGAAGGTCACGGTCAGGCTGCGGGTCGCGGCAAAGGCGAGCTCGCTACCGCCGGCGCCGACGAGGCAAGGCACTGTGCGGCCGAGGAAGGAGCCTTCCTCCAGCGTCAGACCGAAGGTCTCCGTGCGATCGCCGCTCTCGGCAAACCAGCGCAAGACCTCGGCGCTTTCGCCGGATTGAGAGGTGACGATCACCGTCTTGCCGGTCAGCGGCAGCGGCTGGCCGAGCTGCTCCGACAGCGGCAGCGCGATGGCATCGATGCCGCGCGCGCGATAGAGCGGCTCGACAGCGCGGGCGACGGCATGCGAGGCGCCCATGCCGAGCAGGAGGAGCCTGCCGTTCTTCCTGATCGAGGCAGCGACCTCGGCGGCTACTTCTCGATTGCTCTCGAACGAGGCAAGCGCATCCTCATGCTGGCGCGCCATCTCGCGGTCGATCGCGACAAGCCCTGCCGGGCGGTTCTTTTGCGCAATCATGATTATCCTTTCACTCCGCCGCTGGTCAGACCCGAGATCAGCGCGCGTTGCATGACGAGGCCGATCAGCACCGGCGGCAAGGCCGCGAGCACGCCGGCGGTGGCGATCAGTCCGTAGTCGGAGACGCGGCCGCCGGCGAGATCGGCGATGGCGACCGTCAGCGTCTTTGCCCGCTGGTCCGAGGTGAAGAGCAGGGCATAGAAGAATTCGTCCCAGGCAAGCAGCACGGCAAACAGCGCCGACGTCGCCACCACGGGCGCGGCCAGCGGCAAGGTGATGATGCGCCAGGTCTGGAGCAGTCCCGCCCCGTCGATCATCGCCGCGGCCTCGATTTCGCGCGGGATGGAATCGAACCCCGATTTCATCAGCCAGGTGGTGAAGGGCGCGAGGATCGTCAGATAGATCAGCGCCAGGCCGAAGACGTTGTTGAGCAGGCCGAGATAGGAGAGACCCATGTAAAGCGGGACGGAGAGGGCCACCGGCGGCAGCATGTAGGTGGCGATCACCATCGACAGCGACCAGCCGACCGAAGGCGTGCGCGAGACGGCCCAGCCGGCCGGCACGGCAAGGACGATCGCTGCCAGCGTCGCCATGCCGGCGACCTCCAGGCTGTTGCGCAGCGATGACGTGAAGGCGGCGCCGGCGCTGTTCTCGGCCCTCGATATAAGCTGCGTGTAACGGGAGAAGTCGGCCGCCTGCGGCCACCAGCGCAGCGGCTTGGCGGCGAGGTCGGCGGCCGGCGATATGCTCATGATGAAGAGCCAGGCGAGCGGCGCCAGGATTACGGCGGCGAGCAGAATGGCGCAGACGTAGATAAAAGCAGTGAAGACAGGGCTCTTGCGTTCCATCAGGCCGCGCTCCCGGCGGTCTTCTTGACCAGCGTCGCATAGGCGACGGCGAGCACGGTGACGAGCAAGGTGACGATCAGCGCCAGCGAGGCGCCGGAGCCGGCGCGCTGGAAGGAAAAGGCTTCCTGGTAGACCAGGATTGACAGCGAGCGCGTGCTGTTGGCCGGGCCGCCGCGTGTCATCACCCAGATGATGTCGAAGACCTTGAAGGCCTCGATGGTGCGCAGCACCAGCGCCACCATCAGCGGGCCTGCCAAATAGGGCAGGATGACGAAGCGGAAGCGGTTGAACGGGCCGGCGCCGTCGACGAGCGCCGCGGCGGTGATGTCGCGCGGCACCGCCTGCAGGGCGGCGAGCGCAATCAGCGCGACCAGCGGGAAATTCTTCCAGCAGTCGGCGACGATCAGCGCCGCGAGCGCTGTGCCGGGCTCACCCAGCCAGGAGCGGTAGTCGTCTATGATATGGAGCTGCGTCAGCGCGGCGTTCAGCGCGCCATATTCGGGATTGTAGATCAGCCGCCAGAGCGTCGCGTTGACGACGGTGGGCAGCGCCCAGGGCAGGATCATCAGGCCGCGCAGCACGGCGCGGCCGCGGAATTCCTGATTGAGCAGGAGAGCCGCAAGGACGCCGAGCACCATCTCGGCGGCGACCGAGATGACCGCGAACCAAGTGGTGGTGGTCAGCGTGCGGGTGAAATTCGAGCTCGTCAGCATCTTGGTGTAATTGTCGAAGCCGACATAGTTGCCCGCCGTACCGACCAGCTGGGCGTCGGTGAAGGAAAGCCTGACAGTATCGACCAACGGCCAGCCGATGACGGCCACCATGATCACCAGAAGCGGCAGCATCAACAGCCACGCACGCGTCGTCATCCAGGTGCCCGACATCAGAGGCGCCTCTCTTCCTTCATCCGGTTAGAAATAGCACGGGCGGCACTCGTATTTTGAGGCCGCCCGCCCGTCGGGGAACGCCAGATCAGAGGCCGCTGTTTTCGGCAGCGGTCTTGAGCGCGTCTTCCGGCGTCGCCTGGCCGAGCAGCGATTCCTGGATCGCCTGCTGCAGCGCCGTCGACAGCTGCTGGTATTTCGGCGTGGTCGGGCGCGGATACATCGCGGCGAGGCCAAGCTTAGCGGCGGCGATCAGCTCTTCCTGGCCCTTGGTGACGGCCGGATCGTCATAGGACGAGGCCCAGATCGGCAGCGAGAGCTTGGCATACTGGTTCTGGGTCGCCTGCGAGGTCATGAACTCGATGTATTTCCACGCTTCGTCCTGATGCTTCGACACCGCCGTGACGCCAAGCCCCATCGAGCCATTGACGGCCGAGACCTCGCTGGTGCCGGCAACGCCCGGCGCCGGTACGACGCCAACCTTGCCAGCGACCTTGGAGTCCTTCGGATCGTTGGCCATGTTGTACATGTAGGTCCAGTTCAGCGCGAAAGCGGCATCGCCGTTCTCGAACACCTTACGCACATCCTCTTCCAGGAATTCCTTGGAGTTCGGATTGGTCAGGCCCGACTTGTAGCTGTCGACCATGTATTTCAGCGCCGAGAGGCCGCCGCCGTTCTGGAAGTCGGGCTTGCCGTCCTTGAGGAAGTCGCCGCCATAGGCGCTGACCAGCGTGGTGTAGTCGCAGATGGCGGCTTCGGCCTGCGACCAGCTCCAGGCGATCGGCGTCTTCAGCAAGCCCTTGTCCTGAATGCTTTTGGCCTGCTGGCCGAGCTCTTCCCAGGTCTTCGGCGGCGCCTTGATACCGGCCTTTTCCAGGATTTCCTTGTTGTAGAACAGGTATTTGGTGTCGAGGATCCACGGCATGCCATAGTACTTGCCGTCATACTGGACAGTGGTCCAGGCCCCGGGCAGAACGCCCTTCTTCATGTCATCGGTGATCTTCGAGGACACGTCGACCAGCACCTTGTTGGTCGCATATTCGGCCGGCCAGATGACGTCGAACAGCACCACGTCATAGCCGCCGCCGGATCCTTGGGCGAGCACGGTCTTGTCGTGCAGGCCTTCATAGGGAACGAATTCGAGGTTGACCTTGATGTCCGGACTGGCCTTGGTGAAGGCCTCCGTCATAGAGCGCACGTCGGCCTCGCTATAGGCGGCCTGCGCCATGAAGAGCGCGTTCAAGGTAGTCTCAGCAAAGGCGTGGGGGACGAGCAGTCCGCCAACGAACACCGCGCCCAGAAGTGTCTTACCGATCGATTTCAGCATTTGTCTTTCTCCCATTTTCGACGGCTGCGAGTGGGCGGCCAAGGCTGTGCCGCTTTCTCGAATTCGCATCGCGTCTGACCGGATCCATCCCCAACGGCGTGCGGCGGAGCTCGAAAGCTTTTGCCGTCTTTTTGTAGAACCGCGCGGGTGTCACCTATTAAGTCAATTCGCTTGACTTAATTAGTCGATCAATCCTTTAATGGAGTCAAGAGGGGAAACGACGGTGCACGACATCAGCCCGATCCGCGCCAAAAGCGGCACCAACCAGGAGGGGACGAGCGCCCATAACCGCCGCGTCATGATCGAGGCGCTGCGGCTCAACGGCGCGCTTTCACGCGCCGACTTGGCACGGGCGACGCAGCTTACCAAGCAGGCGGTCTCCAACATCATCGAGGATCTCGAGCGCGATGGCCTGGTCGTGGCGCTGGATGCGGTGCGCAAGGGCAGGGGGCAGCCTTTCACGCCCTACCGGCTGGTTCCCGAAGGGGCCTTCGCCATCGGGCTGCAGATCGACCGGCATCTGACACGCGTGGTGGTGGTCGACCTCGTCGGCAAGGTGATAGCGCGCGCCGAGGCGGGGCTGCCGTTCGACGAGCCTTCGGCGGGCGCCAGGATCATCCTCGGCCTGGTCGACCACGTCAGGCGCGAGCTGGCTTCCTTGTTTGCCCAGTCCGAGCGGCGGCTGGTCGGACTGGGCGTCGCCATGCCGGGACCGTTCGGGCTGAAGAACCCCGACAACAAATGGATGATGCCGGCCTGGCAGCAATTTCCGCTGGTGGAGGCGCTTGCGGCCGGCACGGGGCTCGATGTCGGCCTGCAGAACGACGCGGCGGCCTGCGCGACGGCGGAGCGGATCGTCGGCGCGGCGCATGGCGTCGATCACGCCGTCTGCCTTTATGTCGGTTACGGCATAGCCGCCGGGCTGATCCTCAATGGCGAGCTCTATAGCGGCGGCAACGGCAATGCGGGCGAGGTCGGCATGGCGCTGCTTTCGCCGGCCGGCCCCGGTTCCACGCCGCTCGAACACCGTGCGTCGCTGGCCTCGCTCTATCAGCATCTCGGCCTCGACCCCACCGAGAGGGGGCTTTACGAGACGCTCGGCGCACTGGCGCTTGCGCAGGATCCGCGGGTCATGGGCTGGGTCGAAAGAGCCGGGTCCGACCTGCGCTGGAGCGTGCATCTGATCGAAACGATCTTCGATCCGCAAACCGTCATCCTCACCTCCAGCGCGCCCGAAGCACTCGCGCGGCTCCTGCTTCGGGCCATGCATCCGCTGCTGCCGTCGATCGCGGATCGCCCCGTCCGGCGCCTGCCACGGCTGCAACTGGGCACCACCGATCCCTGGGCGATCGCGGTCGGCGCCGCGGCAGAGCCGATCAGCCGGGCCTTCGATCCGCGCTTTTCCGCGATCCTGAAGGCCGGATAGAAGCGGTCGGCCCGTCGCCTGCGTCATGCCTGCGGCGAAAGCCGCGTCGATGATGGCGAGCCTGACCGCCTGCGTGGCATCCGCCAGCTCGGGCACCGGTCTTGCGCGGCGCGCGGAGTTTTGACGGTCAGCGATTCTTCAGAGCTGAGATACAGGCTTCGAAGGCCTCGTCGACGACGGCGAGCTTGGCTGCCTGGACGGCCATGTATTCGTCGAAGAAAGCCCTCGAAACCCACATCACGGAATGGCCGCGCTGGCCGATCCAGCCGATGCTACCGAGCGCCTCGGCATCGTACAGTTTGCGCGCCAGATGGGTGCGTGAGAGCTTCAGCCAGTGGGCGAATTCACTGACCGAGATCACGCCGGTCGGTATCCTGTCGAGATGAACATCCTCAGGATCGATACCGGACATCAGCCAGTCCATGATGATGCCGCCGTTATTTAGCCAGATAAACAATGAGAAAGTCTGCCCAGGCTCCCGCACTGCGCCGCTGGCCAGCAATCCATCGGCGATCAGCGGCTGCAAGGTGGGCAGCATCTCGGGTCGCTCGAGGAGGTTTTCCAGCCGGTTGGCGCCATCTATGCGGTCGAGCGTTCTCAGATGCGCGTAAATCCAGCCGGTGAAGGTCTCTATGGTGCCCGCCGTGACCCGCAACGGATGGGCGCGGCCATCACCGCTGGCCGAAATATATTCGGCGATGTTGTAGTGCAGCATCTCCTTGACGAAGGCCTCGGCGGTGTTGCGGCTGGCCACGGAATTGCGGCGCACGACGTCGATGAAACGCGCCATCGTCATGTCGGTGCGGCGGTCGTTGGGATCGCGCCGGAAATGCAGAGCCAAGCCGACATGAGCGAGCAGCCAGCGCTGCTGGGTGGCAAACACGGCAGCCAGCCGCGGGCTCGTTTGATAAATATGGATGAGCGCCTTGGACTGCTCCTGGACACCGCGAAGCGCTGCCGGATGACGGGCGATCTCTGCGGCATTCAGCGGCATTTCCTATGGTACTCCATGCGATTCCAAGCAACGACAAATGAAGATTCCCAGTCTTCGCCGGTCGTGTCCAGTTGCCCATTGGAACAACGAACGATCAGGCGGTGAATTCGTTGCTAACTCTTTGCATCGGTTCTGGAAACGTGACGGGGAATCCGCGCAGCCCTTTGCAGCCTGCGGAGGGCGGCCTATCCTGGTCGGTGATGGCCAACCCTGAGTGAAACGATGCCGAGAACAATCAGGACGCTGACTGCCGGCGAGGTGGAAACGCTTGTTGGCTGGGCGGCGGAGGAAGGCTGGAATCCGGGCACCGGCGATGCCGCGGCGTTTCGCGCGGCGGATCCACAAGGGTTCATCGGCGCCTTTGTCGGCGGCGAGATGGTGGCCGGCATTTCGGCCGTCGCATACGGCCCCGGCTTCGGCTTCATCGGCCTCTACATCTGCCGGCCCGACCGGCGTGGCGAAGGTCACGGCAAGGCGGTCTGGGACGCCGGCATGGCGCGTCTGGGCAACCGTATCATCGGTCTCGACGGGGTGGCCGAGCAGCGGGCCAACTACCAGCGCATGGGCTTCGTGCCTGCTTATGAGACCGTCCGCCACAGCGGCCGCCCCGCCGGCTTGCCCGAGGGCGGCAAGACAAGACCCGTGACGGCCGGCGACACGGCTGAGATTTTCGCCTACGATCGCAAGTGCTTTCCAGCACCGCGCGAAACCTTCCTTGGCGAGTGGCTGCGGCCGCCGCGGATTGCGCGGCTCTCAGCCCGATCGGACGGCATTGCCGGCTACGGCGTGGCGCGCCGTTGCAGGCAGGGTTTCAAGGTCGGGCCGCTGTTCGCCGACAGGACGGAGCTTGCCCTGGCAATGCTGGCGGACCTGTCGGACGCAACTGCCGGCGAGGAATTGCATATCGACGTGCCGGCCGGCCAGGTTCAATTCACCGCCATGCTGCAGGCCGCCGGCATGGTTCCGGGGTTCACGACGACACGCATGTACAAGGGCGGCAAACCCGGCAACGACCAGTCGACGGTTTTCGGCGTCACGACGCTCGAGCTGGGATGATCGCGTGCTGAGATCATTGTTTTGCCTGGCTGGTCCATGCGACATGGCTCCTTGACGTGGTTGCCTTTGCCGAGCTGCGTTTCGGAGGTTATCGAATGGCTGGAAGGACGGTTCTGATCGCCGGCGGCGCCGGAGGAATGGGTCTGGCGACCGGACTGCGTTTCGCCGCCGACGGCGAGCGGATCGTGCTCGCGGATCTTCCCGGCTCCAAGCTCCACGGCGCCGTGGCGAAGATTGCCGCGGCCGGGGCGGACGCGATCGGCTTGCCGCTCGATATCCGCTCCGTCGCTGCCTGCCGCGACGTGGTGGGCAAGGCCAGGGAGTGGGGCGGTGCGATCGACATTCTCGTCAACGCCGCCGGGGTCTGGCTCGAGGGACCGGCGCGCGAGATCGAGGAAGATCAGTGGGACCTGGTGCTGGACGTCAATCTCAAGGGAGCCTTCTTCCTGATCTCGGCAGCCATACCGCATCTGTCGGCGGCGCAGGGCGTGATCGTCAACATTGCGTCGGACGCCGGCATCGTCGGCAACAACGGGGCTTCCGTCTATTGCGCCTCGAAGGGCGGACTTGTGCTTTTGACCAAGGCTCTCGCGCTTGAACTCGCCCCGCAAGGCATCAGGGTCAACGCCGTCTGTCCTGGCGACACGGCAACGCCGATGATCGAATATCAGGCCAAGACCTATGGCGCGGACGACCCCGACGGCTACAAGCGCCGGCTCCTTGGGCACTATCCGCAAGGGGACAAAGCAAGGTTCATCCAGGTGGAAGAGATCGCTTCCTTCATCCACTATCTGTGCCAGCCGGGCGCAGCGCCGATCACCGGAGCCGCGCTTTCGATCGATTTCGGCGTCAGCGCCGGCTATTGAGCCGGTTCGGTTCGTCGGGCTGTGATTGGCCGCGCCGGCATATCGGCGTCCTGGAGGGCAAATGATCGTGTTTCGCAAATCCCGCAGGGCGCTGGTGACCGGCGCGGGCGCCGCCGACGGCATCGGTATCGCGATCGCGCGGGCGTTGGCCGAGGCCGGTGTTTCGGTCACCATCACCGCTTCGTCCGCTCGCGTCGAGCAACGCGCGGCGGAACTGCGGGCGGAGGGGCTCGACGTCCGCGCTTTCATGGCCGACCTGACGCTCTCGGGCGATGTCGATCGTTTACGCTCCGAGGCCGGCGAGATCGACGTCCTCGTCAACAATGCCGGGATGGGCACCATCGCCCAGCCGGCATTGCAGCGGCGGTTTCTCGATCTCACAGAAAGCGATTGGGATCGCGGCATCGATGTCAGCCTGAAAACTGCTTTCTTAAGCACGCGCGGGTTTCTGGCCGGCATGGTGCGGCGCGGCCATGGGCGCGTCGTCAACATGGCCTCGGTGACCGGGCCCTACGTATCCAATGAAGGCGAGGCCGCCTACTCCGCGGCCAAGGCCGGCATGATCGGCCTGACGCACGCGCTTGCCCTGGAGGTCGGCCGCAGCGGCGTCACGATCAATGCCGTGGCGCCGGGATGGATCGCGACGGGCGCCTCGACGCCTGAGGAACTGGCCGCTGCCCGCAACACGCCGCTTGGCCGCGCCGGCAGCCCCGAGGAAGTCGCGGCGGCCGTGCTGTTCCTGGCGTCCGACGGAGCCAGTTATGTCAACGGCGCCGTTCTCGTCGTGGACGGCGGCAACATCCTGCAGGAACGCAAGGCATGACCGCGAAGATTCAGGGACCGCTTTGGTACGCAGCTCATAACAGGATGAAATGCGAACCCAGGAACACGAGGAACTGGCCGGTAATCAGAGGGACCCGCAAAATAGGGCCGCTCTCTGCGCTGTCCTGAACGGGTTGCCCGCGCACGCAAGGGTGCGCCTTCAGCACATTCCTCCAGATCGTGGGAAAGTCCGATCCCTTGCTTCTTTCGGCATTGCACGTGTCGACAAGTCTCGCGACGGCATTTTTCATCGAGCGGAATTCACCCTAAGCGCCTGATCGCAAGACATATGACCAATTATGGCAGGAAGAATTTGATCTCGATCAATGCGCCGAAAAAGGAGCCGCTCAGCGCCGTACCAATAGAGCATGATGTCGTCCGAAAATCGCCTCACACTTTTCGGCATCATGCCCTAGCCGGGCAAAAGCATCATGATCGATGCCCCGGCCATCAGTGCCGTCGCGATCCAGCCCAGCATGACGATCGGCCAACCGGACGTGAAAGAGCCCATGACCGATCGGCTTGAGGCCAGCAATATGACCACTACCATGAGCGGCACCGCGACGACGCCGTTTATGACGGCGCTCCAGAACAGCGCCTTCATCGGGCTGATGGGCAGATATTGGATGGCCAGCGCCGCCAGGATGCTTACCGCGATGACGCCATAGAAGCCACGCGCATCGCCCGCCTTGCGCTCAAGCCCCTCCTGCCATCCCATGGCTTCCGCCAGCGCGTAAGCCGCCGAGCCCGCCAGGACGGGCACGCCGATCAATCCTACTCCCAGTATGCCGGCGGCAAAAAGCACGAAGGCGAAATGGCCCGCCAGCGGCTGCAGGGCGCTGGCGGCCTGTGCCGCAGTCTCGATGTGCGTGATACCGGCGGCATTCAGTGTTGCCGCGGTTGCGAGAATGATGAAATAGGACGTCGCATCCGAATAGAACATGCCGCTCCAGGTGTCCCAGCGCAACCGGCGCAGTTCAGTCCCCGATCCGGTCGCGTCTTCGATAAGGGGAGGACCGCCCTTCATCTCTTCGACCTCCTCGGAAGTCTGCCAGAAGAAGAGATAGGGGCTGATCGTCGTGCCGAAAATCGCCACCGCCACGGTGGCAGTCTCGGCGTTCATCGGCAATCTGGGCCACACGGTGCGAAGCGCTACCTCGCCCCAGGGCACATGGACCATGAAGAGCACCGCGGCATAGGCAAGAAGCGACAGCGTCAGCCATTTGAGGAAACCGACATAGCGATGGTATGGGACGAACACCTGCAGGACCAGCGTCGCGAATGTGAAGATCAGAGTGGCGATGTGTCGGCTGATGCCGGTTACGAGCTCTGCGACCTCGCCCATGGCAGCTATATCGGCAGCAATGTTGAGCGTGTTCGCCACAACGAGCAGCGCAACGACGAAGACGACCACGAACGGTGGGAAGTGCGCCTTTATGTTGGCGGCAAGTCCCTTTCCCGTAACGCGGCCGATTCGGCCGCACATCGACTGGACTGCCGCCATCAGCGGGAAGCAGAGCGGCATCGTCCAAAGCATGTTGAGACCGAACTGGGCGCCTGCCTGCGAATAGGTCGCAATCCCGCTCGGATCGTCGTCTGCTACTCCGGTGATCAAACCGGGTCCGACGCGCGCAAGCGGATGTCCCCTCAGGCGGCCGAGCAAACTCCATGGCTTGCCGTGCCCGGGTACCGCGCTGATGTTGTCGTCGACGATACCCATGGGCCGCCCGGAAAGGAAATCCGCGCCCTTGTAATCCCGATCGGCGCGACGATCTTTGACCTCGCTCAAAGCATGGGGAACAACGCGCATAGGATCGCAAGCGGGCCGGCGCCAGCTGCCATGTTCTGAGGTAGGCTGAAGACGCCTGAGCCCACCATGGAGCCGATCAAGAGCGCTGTTAGAGAACCCAGCCGCAGCTTGGTCGACGCCGAATGAGGCCTGGCAGCCTTGCCGCCGGTCAAATCCGGATTGGCGCTGAAGCCGACCGCAAATCGCGCCCTAGTGCGTTTCACCGTTTCACGGAAACGACGAAACGCCCTATCTCTTTGTTTTTTATGCAATTCCGGACGGAAAACCGCTCACACCTTCTGGAATTGCTCTAGAGGAACCGCATGGCGCAATAACCCGCGGTCGCGGCGGTCAAGGTCATGCCGGCCAGTGGCAGCCAGAATTTCACCGGCCCTGTCGCCATCGCCAGGCACAGGCGCCCAATGGCGTTGGCCATCAGGGCCGTCAGCACGGCATGCCCGATGGTTTCGATGGAAATCGAGCGCTTAGCCAGCCGCAGGGCGCTGAGCACCGAGGCGTCGACGTCAAAGCTACCGGCAATCGCGGAACTCGCCAGCAGACCCTGTTCCTGAAACCGCGAGGCCAACGCGGCGCTTGCCGTCGAGGCGAATGCGAAAAGCAGCGCAAAGATCATCAGCGGGACAATTTCGAACGGATTTCGTGACGGAGTAGGACTGTCCTGTTTCTGACCCGCAATTGCCAATGCGGATGCTCCGCAGGCCGCAAATGCGATTGCTGCAAAAAGCGCCGGTATGGCGATGAATGCCGCTACGTCCGGCGCCAGCAACAGGACGACGAGGCAGACACGCAAGATGGAGACCATCGCGGCCAGCGAGGCCGCGCCTGACCGGGACAAGGAAGCGTTCGACGCGCTGGCAATACGAGCCAGTGACAAGGTGACAGCGGTTGATGACACCACGGCGCCGGCAAGCGCACTCACAATCAAACCGCGAGCATTTCCGAGGACACGCACGGCGACGTAACCAGCGAACGAGATCGAGGCCATCAGCACCGTCAGCAGCCAGATCTCCCGCGGATTGAAGCCGCCCCACGGATCATACGCCCGGTCGGGCAGCAGAGGCAGGACTACGGCGCTCATCACTGCCAGGACCAAGGCCGAGCGAAGCTCGATCCAGGTGAGGCGCTTCAACAGGCCATGCAGGACTTCTCGGCTGGCCAGCAGCGCCGCCAGCGCCGCGCCGCCCGCGGCTGCAACGCGAAAATCGCCCGCGACGCATAGAGCGCCAAGCGTAAACACAGCCAAGCCCGCAATGACGGTCGTAACGCTGAAATCCTCATCATGCGCGGCTTCGCGCGCCTTGTACCATGCAAAGATGCCGGCAAAGGCAAGGAAGCCGGTGATCAACACGGAAATCGCATTGAGCGCTTCGGCCAACGCCGCGATGATGCCGCCGAGAAGTCCGGCAATGCCGAATGTCCGGATGCCCGCCGTGCGGCTCCGATCGGGCGCATCGCGCTCTCGCCAGCCGCGCTCCAATCCAACGAGGAGGCCTATCGCCAACGCGATAGCGAGTTGGGTTATGAGCGAGTCCATGGCAGCCCCTCAAGTCGGCTGCATGTGCAGCCAACCAGTTCGACTGGCAGTTGGCTTGGCACAGCTTCCGCACCACTTCGCCGCGGAAAGATTAGCCCTCCGACGTCGGATCAAGTTTTTACGCCTGGATCTAGCCGCCCGCGTTGCTCACCAGCAGCGGAATGATCCGGTCGCTTTTGGCGACGGCGGGACGGCCGGAGCCGGCATAGGGAATGCCCAGCGCATCCCAGGTCTCGACCAGCGCATCCTGCAATTCGGCGATCAGCGCATCCGAATGGAAGGGTGTGGGCGTGATGCGCAGCCGCTCGGTGCCGCGCGGCACCGTCGGATAGTTGATCGGCTGGATGTAGATGCCGTGCACGCCAAGCAGCCTGTCGCTCGCCATCTTGCAAAGCTCGGGGTCGCCGACCAGCACCGGCACGATGTGCGTGGCCGATTCCATCACCGGCAGCCCGGCCGCGGCAAGCACCTGCTTGGTGCGCGCCGCCTGACGCTGCTGCGCGTCGCGTTCTGCCTGCGAGCGCTTGAGATGCCGGATCGAGGTGGTGGCGGCCGCGGCGATGGCCGGCGGCAGCGCGGTGGTGAAGATGAAGCCCGGGGCATAGGAGCGCACCGCGTCGATGACGGCGCTGGTGCCGGCGATGTAGCCGCCAAGCGTGCCGAAGGCCTTGGCCAGCGTGCCCTCGATGATGTCGATGCGCTCGGCCAAGCCTTCGCGCTCGGTGATGCCGCCGCCGCGCGATCCGTACATGCCGACCGCATGGACCTCGTCGATATAGGTCATGGCGTTGTAGCGTTCGGCGAGCTCGACGATCTCTCTGATCGGCGCGATGTCGCCGTCCATCGAATAGACGCTTTCGAAGACGATCAGCTTGGCGCGCTCGCGCCCCGCGGCCTGCAGCAGGCTCTCCAGATGCGCCACGTCATTGTGGCGAAAAATCTTCTTTTCCGCGCCCGAGCGGCGCACGCCTTCGATCATCGAGGCATGGTTGAGCTCGTCCGAGATGATCAGGCAGTTGGGCAGAAGCCTGGCGATGGTCGAGATCGAGGCCTCGTTGGAGACGAAGCCGGAGGTGAAGACCAGCGCTGCTTCCTTGTCATGCAGGTCGGCGAGTTCCTGCTCGAGCTCGACCAGCGGGTTGGAGGTGCCGGAAATGTTGCGGGTGCCGCCGGCGCCCGAGCCCATCTTGCCGGCCGCGTTCTGGAAGGCGGCAATCACGTCCTCGTTCTGGCCCATGCCGAGATAATCGTTGGAGCACCATACGGTGATTTCCTGGGTGCGGCCGTTGGAACGCCAGATGGCGCGCGGGAACTTGCCCACGATGCGCTCCAGGTCGGCGAAAACGCGGTAGCGACGCTCGGCGTGGAGCTGGTCGATCGCATCCTCGAAGAACCGCTGATAGTTCATGTGGAGCTCCTTTGCGGGAAGTGACGCCGCGGACCCGACGGGCTCGATCCGCTGGGACGTCAACCTACGAAACAGGGGAAGGCGCCGCTTTGAGCTATGTCAAATTGGGAGGCGCGCGGATGCCTCATGGTAGGCAGGTTCCTCGACATAACCCGTCCAAAACTGATTCAAATCAAAGCGTGCGACCCTATTTCAACCCACGCTGACCGGATGTGGAATCCAATAGCAAGCGCTCCGTTTGGCCGCAGTCTCGAACTAGCCGTTCTGGACGAGGAAGGCTTGCACGCCGTAATATTTCCCTGCGAAAAGGACCGGGAGGGCTGGCGGAATGCCGTTACCGGCATTCGCGTCGATATCCGGCCGACCCACTGGCGCGACTGGGATCTGCCAAAAGACAGTACCGCCTCGGTTGGAACCATGTCTAAATCAAAGAGATAGAGCATGATGTCGTCCGAAAACCGCTCCACACTTTTCGGCACATCTAGAGCGGCAATTCCGGACGGAACCGCGGCAAACTTTTCTTAATGTTTGGGCTCAGCGATCAAGGCCATTCGTACCAGATGCGAGAGGCTGCCGGCGCCCATCTTGCTCATGACATTGGCACGATGGATTTCGACCGTGCGCGGGCTGATCCCGAGATCGTAGGCAATCGTCTTGTTCGGCAAGCCGGAGACGAGCCCGTCGAGCACCTGGCGCTCGCGCTCCGAAAGAGTGGCAAGGTTCTTCCGGATCTCGGTTGATAGCGGATGTGTCGCAATGGGCTCGCTGCGATTGTCCAAGGCGGAATGAATCGCATCAATGAGCACCTGGTCGTCGAAAGGCTTTTCGATGAAGTCGGCGGCGCCCTCCTTCATCGCCTGGACGGCCAGCGCAACGTCGGCGTGCCCGGTCATCACGATCACCGGCACGCCAAGGCCACGGGTCTTCAGTTGCCGCAGAAACTCGATGCCATCGATGCCAGGCATGCGCACGTCGGTAACGATGCAACCCTCGAGCTCCTTCGGTTCTGTGGCCAGGAATGCGGTTGCCGATTCGTAGAGGCGCACGGCAAAGTCGGCTGTCGCGAGCAGGAAACCCAGCGACTTGCGAACGTCGACATCATCGTCGACGACATGAACGATATCACTGGCCACCAGCGACCTCTTCCTTTTCTACCGCGCGCAAAGTGAAGCGGAAGGCCGTTCCACCATCGGGCATCGACTCCGCCCAAATATGGCCGCCATGCGACTCGACGATAGTGCGACAAATAGACAGTCCCACGCCCATTCCGTGCTTCTTCGTGGTAATGAAGGGCTGGAAGAGTTGGGCCGAGACCTCCGGCGCCAGCCCAGGCCCGGTGTCGATCACGCCGATCTCTGCCATCCTGTCATGTCGAGAGGTCGTAGAGACGCGCAACTCCCGTCGCGGCATGCCCTGCATAGCCTCCACGGCGTTTCTCATGAGATTGAGCAGCACCTGCTCGATCTGAATTCGATCGCTCAGAACCAGCTCGGCCGCCGGGTCGAGATCGTATGTGACGCGTACGTCGGCCTCCCTCGCGCCGACCAGAGCGAGCGATGAGGCATCCTCGATAAGCGTTGGCAGGTGTTCGACCTGGCGCTCGCTTTCACCCCTGGCAACGAAGTCCCTGAGACGACGAATGACGTCGCCGGCACGCAAGGCCTGTTCCGCGGCCTTTTCGACAGCCTCCCGCAACATAGCCGCGTTCTCGTCACTGCTTTTCTCGAGCAGGCGCCGGCTGCCCTTCAGGTAGTTCGTGATGGCCGTCAGCGGCTGGTTTATCTCATGCGCCAATGTCGAGGCCATTTCGCCGAGCGCGGTGAAACGTGCCATATGCAGCAATTCCTGCTGCTGCTCCTGCATCCTGGCTTCGGTTTTGTGGCGTTCCGTCAGGTCGCGACAGAAGCCGGTGAAGAAGCGGCCTGTTCCCGGATGCATTTCGCCGACAGCGAGCTCCATCGGAAAGGTCGATCCGTCCTTGCGCATCCCGGTTACCGTGCGCCCTATCCCGATGATGCGCCGCTCACCGGTCGTCAGGTAACGCTGCATGTATGCATCATGCTCTTCCCGGTACGGTGAGGGCATCAGCAATTTGACGTTTTGACCGATGACCTCGCTGGCCTTGTAACCGAACAACGTCTCCGCGGCGGTGCTGAAGGATTGGATATTGGCGCTCTCGTCGATGACGACCATGGCATCGGGCACCGTCGCCAGGATCGAACGCAGGTGATCCTCTCGCATCTGCAGCGCGGCATTGGCGAAGGACAGCTCGCTGACGTCCGTGCCTTGAACGAATATCGCCGTGATCCGGCCGTCCTTCGCCCTGATTGGCTGATAGACGAAGTCGAGGATGCGTTCTTCCGCAACGCCCGTTTCGACGTTCCGATAGACGACCTTGACGCTTCGGCCCACGTAGGGTTCGCCGGTCTCATAGACGCGGTCCAGCAATTCGAAGAAACCTTGGCCTTCGAGATCGGGAAAGGCTTCACGCATCGATCTGCCAAGGATGTTTCGCTGGCCGACCATTCGCTCGTAGGCGGCATTCGCCAGCTCGAATACGTGGCCGGGTTCTCTGAGCAATGTCATAAAGCCTGGCGCCTGCTCGAACATCGATGCAAGCAGCGCACGTTCCGGCAAATCACCACCTCGCGACACGCCGTCAGGCGAAGCGGCCGCTTCGGCGATGGTTTCCGCGGAAGCTGGGTTCTTCTGGGTCACATCCGTTCTGCATCTGAAGGAACACTGGCGATCGATGGTTTAGCATTCACGCAGGCATTCGCAAACATGGAGCTACCGGAGTTTGATCGGCATCAAGGTCATGCACCTCGCCGAATGGCACTCATCAATCGACCATCATCTCCTGAAGGTGCCGCATGTCGTACAAAACGATTGTCGTCAACTTGGCCGTCGATGCGGATCCCGCGCCAATCGTGAAGCTTGCGGCAGAAATGGCGCATCGCTTTGACGCTCACCTCGTCGGCTTCGCTGCCGCGGACGTTCCGCCCTTGGTGGCCACGGGTGAAGGCCTGGTCTATGAGGGCGAGGTCATGCAGGTCAAACGGCAGGAGATCGAGAAGCGTCTTGCCGAGCTGCGCGATAGTTTTGAGAAGCTCGTACCGCACTCCATCAGCAGCGAATGGAAACAGCATATTTGCGGTCCGACTCGCGCTTTGGGGCTGGCAGCCCGCTCAGCCGATCTCATCGTGACCGCGAACGGCAGCAATGATGCGTTCCGAGCTCTCGATGTAGGAGGCCTGGTGCTTGGGGCCGGTCGCCCGGTGCTGGTTGCGGCGGGCAATGCCGAACACCTGCTTGGGAAAACCGTGCTGGTCGCCTGGAAGGACAGCCGGGAAGCACGACGAGCCTTGTCCGATGCCTTGCCGCTCCTTTCCAAGGCCAAAGAGGTTGTAGTCGCCACAATGGAAGCCGCCCCGGGAACGGATGTTCGAGACAGCCTCGCCGACGTTGCGGTGTTTCTGGAGCAGCATGGCATCATGGCGCGAACCGAAGTGATCGCCGGTGCCGCCAATGGCGAGGGGCTGATGGCGTTTGCTCGCTCTGTCAACGCCGATCTGATCGTCTGCGGCGCCTATGGTCATAGCCGGCTCAGGGAATGGGCCTTTGGCGGTATCACGCGCTCGCTGATTGGCGAGAGCGATATCAGCCGCCTGTTTTCGAATTGACTTTGCCGTCATGGCGATCGGAGCGGCAGATGGCACAGACCAGCCAGCAGCCATGGCGAGCCGGTCGCGATCGGCCAGCCGCTCTCCTGGTCATGTTGAGCGCCCCTACTGGTCGCTCGTTGATCGAGATCAATGTCGCACGCCGCTGACATGGCAATGATTTGCGGTCCGAGGAGTGTGACCACATGAGCTTTCTCGAATATCTGCTCGAGGCCGACGCTAGAACCGCCTTGATGGAACGCATGATGCAGAAGATGGGCGTCGAGAGGCAGCTGAAAGTTGTGGCGGATCACGCAGCCGTCACCAGTCGTGCCGTCGATCGGTGCCGGTCTTGCGGCCACCAGGACGAATGCGCCGCCTGGCTCGACGAAACCGCGCATGCCGATCATCCGCCGGCCTACTGCCGCAATAGCGACTTGATCGCTCGATTGCAGTCCGTCCGTTGATTGAACCTTGACGCTGGGAGCCCTGAGCGCGCCGTTCGCGATGCAGCCCACGGTCGGGACGCCCATCGGGCGTAAACGCCGACCCTCGTCAGGAGAGGAGCAAGACCGACAACGGTCCGGCGCAGAAGAGCTTGTCGGTGACTGTCTTGACCCCGGCCACGTTCTCCGCGGCAACGACAGCCGCCTTTCGCTGGCGCTCGTCGAAAATAGCGCCATTCAGCTCGACCTCTCCTTTCTTGACGGTGACGCCGATAAGGTCGCCACTGACGCTCCAGGATTGCCCCCGCAACTCGGCGAGAATGTTCCTGCGGATGACCTCGTCGTCGACGGTCGCAGCGCCTGATTTGGGCAGAGTGCGAAGGAGAGTACGCATCAGATCGGAGCGGCTGACGATGCCGACGATCTCGCCCGCATCAAGGATAGGGACGTTTTTGATGTCGTGGGTCGCCATGAGCTCGACGATCTCGGCGAGCGAGGCACCAGGCGCTGCCGAAACGACGCCGGCGGTCATAACCTCGTCCACCCGCCGGCCGCTCGAACGGACATACTCGTCGGCGAGCTTGCCTGGACCGACAAGAACCTCGAGCCAGCGAGGCCGCGCACGTCTGGTGCCAAGCTCGCCCCGGCGCAGGAAATCGCCTTCGCTGATGACGCCAGCCAGCGATCCATCGTCTCCCACGACCGGCAGGCAGCGGATGTTCCTTGTCAGCATCAGATCGGCCGCTTCGGCAACCGAGGCAGAGGCGGTGATTGTGACCACCGGCGTCGTCATGATGTCCCGAGCCCGCATCGAAATCTCCCGCTTTCGTCAGCCGCTTTTCGGACATCGAGAGCGACGCCGCCTTGATCCATGTCAGTTTGATTGCCGGCCTTCGCCGTCTCGGCGATCAGGCTCGATCAGTATCCGCTCTGCTGCTCCATCGAGATCCTCATACTGGCCGCTGCGCAAAGCCCACAGGAAGCCGGACAAACCGAGCGCTCCCAGGAACAGGGCTACCGGAATGAGATAGACGAGCGTGGTCATGGGCGGGCAGCGTCGACGACATCGGTGCGGCGCCGGGCCGGCGCAGCTTCAGGTGCCGCTTTCGCCGTTGCCTGAAGCCGCATCGCGTTTGCAATCACGATCAGTGAAGAGGCGCTCATTGCGATCGCCGCGATGAGCGGCGTCACGTGGCCCAGAACGGCGATCGGAACGGCAAAGGCGTTGTACACGATCGCGATGGCGATGTTCTGGCGAATGAGCCGGCCGGCCTTGCGCGAGACATCCACCGCCAGAGGGACCGCAAGCAGGCTTTCGCGCAGGAAGACGAAATCCGCTGCCTGGCGGCCAATGTCGGCCCCGGTTGCCGGAGCCATCGAAACATGCGCCGCGCGCAAGGCCGGTGTGTCGTTGAGGCCGTCGCCCACCATCAGCACCTTGTGTCCGGCGCGGGTCAGCGCCTCGATCCACTCGACCTTTCCCGAGGGCAGCAGCGCCGGCGCGAAACTGTCGACACCCAGTGATTTGGCAACCTCGCCACAGGCCTTCGCGGTATCTCCGGACAGCATATCGACCGACATGCCGGCGTACTTCAACTGCCGGATCGCTGCCCTGGCGTCTTGTCGCAGCGCGTCCTCGAAAGCAAAACACGCAACGATGTTTCCATTCTTTGAGAGCACCGTGCCGCCATAGCCGCCGAGCTTGCCTTCCCCGCCGGTGCGAGCCTTCCAGCCCGCCCATCCGCGCCTTCCTAGGCGCCACGTATTCCCCTCCGTAATGGCTTCGATGCCGAAGCCCGGATGCTCGCTGACGGTTTCGACGACGGGCCGGCCGGAATACCCCACGTAACTGGCGATTGCCCTCGAGAACGGATGGCGGGAATGGGCCGCCATGTCCGCCGCGATCGCAAGCATGATTGGATCGATCGATGACGCATTCACCAGTTTTGGGCGCCCGAGCGTCAGCGTTCCGGTCTTGTCGAACACAGCCGTGTCGATCGTCGCGAGACGCTCCATGGCCGAACCGTCCTTGACCATGACGCCGGCCTCGAACAGACGTCGGGCCGCAACGACCTGGACGATCGGCACCGCAAGGCCGAGCGCGCAGGGGCAGGTGATGATGAGCACGGCGATGGCGATGGTCATGGCGCGGTGCCAGTCGCCGGACGCGGCCATCCAGCCAAGGAATGTCGCGAAGGCCGCCAGGTGGACCACGGGCGCGTAGAGCGCCGACACGCGATCGGCGATGCGTCGATAGCGTGAGCGGCCACCTTCGGCGGCCTCCATCAGTCGAACCATTTCCGCCAGGAAGGAATCCTTCGCGGCGGCGGTCGCCCGCATCGTCAGCGGACCCGTCAGGTTGAGCGTGCCGGCCTGCACATGGGCGCCGGCGCCGACGGTCTTTGGCGCGCTCTCCCCGGAGACGATCGAGCAATCCAGGTCGGAGCTTCCGCTGAGTACATCGCCGTCGACCGGTATGCGTTCTCCGGCCGCGATGAGCAGGCGCATTCCCGGCATCAGTTCGGCGACGGGCACGTATTCGCGCGTGCCGTCATCCGTCAGGACAAGCGAACCCCGCGACGCGAGCCTTGACAGACCATCGACTGCGGTCCGCGCGCGCTCGCGCATCACATGGTCCAGCGTGCGGCCGATCAGCAGGAAGAAGAGCAGCGACACCGAGGCGTCGAAATAGGCGTGCTCGCCGTGGTTGATGGTCTCGTAGAGGCTCATCGCGTAAGCCAGCGACACACCCACCGCGATCGGCACGTCCATGTTCATGCGGCCATGGCGCAGCGCGTTCGCGGCTGAGCGGAAGTAGATGCCGCCGGCGAAGGCCAGGGCCGGGATGGCGATCAACGCGGACAGCCAATGAAACAGATCCCGCGTCGCGCCCTCGGCGCCGGACCAGACCGATACCGACAGCAGCATGATGTTGCCTGCCGCGAAGCCGGCGACGGCGACGGCGCGGATCAGCTCCGATAGGGTTCGGTCCTTTTCCTGGATTTCCGGGTCGAACAGATGCGCCTGATAGCCAAGCCTTGAAAGCGTTGCGAAAAACGGCGGAACCTGTTCCCCGCGCCAGCGAACGGATACCCTCTTGGTTGAGAGATTGACGCGGGCGGACTCTATGTTTTCGAGCTTCGCCAGGGCCGCCTCGATCGCCTGGATGCAGCCCGCGCAATGAACGGACGGAACTGACAGATCCGTCTGGCGATAGCCGCCGTCCAGTGCGCGGCTAGCCAGTTTTATCTCGTCGCCGGAGGGCACAGCGGATGCCGCGTCCACGACCTCAAGAGCCATCTCGGCTCCCGGCGCGCAACAGCTCATTGCAGGGCTCCGTTCGCGATCATGAGGCGGCGGACGTCGCGAAATGGAGCGGCAAGGCCCGCGTCGGCATCGATCTCGACGATCCAGACGCCGTCCTTTGGCGTGTGATGCACGGCAAACTCTTGTGCATTCCCCTGACTGGCACCCGCCGGTGCGGCAAGCGTCAGGGCTTCGTCTTCCGCTTCGTAAGCCGGGTGCCGGAACAATATTCTGACGCCGTGCAGCTGCAGCGCTTTGCCGTGTTCATCGACAAGGCTGTAGCGGACTTCTCCGGAGGCGATGGTCAGCTTGCCTGTCCAGCCTAGTGCCGCCTGCGCTCGTCCTTTCCGAGCCTCCTCGTTGAACTTTTGGCTCGCCACATAGGTGTTTTCGACAACGAGGCCGGTCCAACTCTTTCGGGCGAGCGTGGCCATCGTGACGTTGACCCCGATCACCACCGCGAAGAAGCTCACGATCACGATCAACATGTGCCGGCCGGTGAACTCGCGCGACTTCTGCAAACCGGTGCTCATTTGTCGTTCTCCGGTGCGTTGAAGCTGGCGGTGTATTCGGCCGATTCCGAACTCGCCTTGTCCTCGATGCGAAATTCGAAGCTCTGCGCCGGCTCTCTGATCCGGTCTGCCGGTTGTCGAACAAAGACCTTGAGCACCTTTAGCCGGTCGGGTTCGACCGCAACGGAAAATGAGCGGCTAGGGGCCTGGTCGACACCGACAATGCTCATCTCGCCGCCGTCGAGACCCTGCAGCATGACCTCGATCGTCCTCGGCGCGGGTATCATGTTGAGCAGCTTGACCGTGTAGCCGTTGCGGATCGAGCCGTCCGAGAGCGTCACGAACTGAGGATTGCGGTCATGCAGGACATTGAGCTCCAGCCGTTCGCGCGTCAGCAGCGAATAGACGAGCACCAGGCCGATCGCCGACCATGCAACGAGATAGATGTAGGTGCGCAACCGGAAGATCTTGCCCAGATGGAAATGCGCCAGGCCGTCGACGAAAGCGCCGCTCGTTGTTCTTACCAGCGATGGATTGACTTGACTTGTGCCACCCGCGGTCGCCACCGCCATGTTGGCATTGTAGTCCGCCAGTGTTGCATAGGAGATCAGTCCGCGCTCGCGACCGAGCTTGTCCATGACGCCGTCGCAGGCATCGATGCAGAGCGCGCAGGTGATGCATTCGAGCTGCTGCCCGTCGCGGATGTCGATTCCCATCGGGCAGACGGCAACGCAGGCGTTGCAGTCGACGCAATCGCCGGCCGGCAAACCGGCGGCGAGAGCCCTTTTTGCATGGCGCGAACGCGGTTCGCCGCGCCAGTCATTGTACGTGACGGTCAGCGAATTCTCGTCGAGCATGGCGGCCTGAATTCGCGGCCATGGGCACATGTAGGTGCAGACCTGCTCGCGCATCAGTCCGCCGAAGACATAGGTGGTGCCGGTCAGGACGGCGATGGTGACATAGGCCACGGGCGCGGCCGTCCCGGTGACGACTTCGCCGAGCAGCTTCGGCGCGTCGGCGAAGTAGAAGATCCAGGCGCCGCCGGTGGCAACCGCGATGATGAGCCAGATCGCGTGCTTGGATGCGCGCAGGACAAGTTTGCGAGCGCTCCAGGGTGCGGCTTCCAGCTTGATGCGGGCGTTGCGATCGCCTTCAACCGCGCGTTCCACGACAAGGAACAGGTCCACCCAGACGGTCTGTGGGCAGGCATAGCCGCACCAGGCTCGCCCGACGGTCGATGTGATCAGGAAAAGCCCAACGCCCGCCATCATGAGAAGGCCGGCGACGTAATAGAATTCCTGCGGCCAGATCTCGATGAAGAAGAAATAAAACCGGCGATTGGCCAAGTCGATCAGGACGGCCTGATCGGGCGCAAACGGGCCGCGATCCCAGCGCAGCCATGGCGTCAGGTAATAGATGCCGAGCGTGATCGCCATCACCAGCCATTTGAACTGGCGGAAACGGCCGGAGGCCCGCTTCGGAAAGATCTTCTTGCGCGCGGCGTAAAGCGGCGGTCGCGTCTTTGCCGAGTTGACCGCTTCGGCATCGAGCCGTTCCACCTGCGCCTGATCCAGCACGACGATCTCCAATCGCGGCGAATGACGCCGCCTGTCTCCAGCAGTGTTGCAATCGCTTGCGCGCCGCGCGTTGATGCAGGTCAAATTTGAGTCATCAGAAGCAAGTCGAGGCCCGGCATGGCCGGGCCTCGTCGCTTGAGCGGCTGAGGGCCGAGAATAGGCCCCGCTCCTATTCTCCGCCGCCAAGCGAATGGACATAGACAGCCAGTTCCTTGACCGTCGTCTCGCCGAGCCGGCCGACCCAGGCCGGCATCACGCCGTTCCTCGGCGTGCGCACCTGAGAAGCAATCGCGGCTTCGCCGGAACCGTGGAGCCAGATCGCATCCGTCAGATCAGGTGCTCCGAGGTCCCTGTTGCCCTTCGCGTTGTCGCCGTGGCAGGCCGCGCAATTGTCCGCGAAAACCTTGGCGCCGGGCTCGATCAGGCTTTTGTCCCGCAGCGGTCCCGAAAGGCTGGCGACAAAGGCGCTGACCTCGGCGATCTGCTCCGGCTTGAGCACATCGGCAAAGGCAGGCATCTCCGACTGGCGGGTGTCGGCATCAGCCGCGAACCGGATTCCGTGGGTGATCGTCTGCTGGATCTGCTCCGCCTTGCCACCCCAGAGCCAATCGTCGTCGTTGAGGTTCGGAAAGTCTGTCGATCCTTGGGCGCCGGAGCCGTGGCACTGCACGCAGTTGACCTTGAATGCGGCACCGCCCGCCGCGACGGCAAATTCGCGCAATGCGTCATCTGCGGCGATCTCCGAAACCGTCTTGGATTGTATTGCCGCCACATATTTGGCCTTGGTGGCTTCCGCGGCCGCCATCTCGTTCTTGACATCGTTGCGGCTGGAAAAGCCCAGGACGCCTTTGGTGGCGGAACTCAGCATCGGCCAAGCGGGATAGGCAATCGTGTAGGCGACCGCCCAGGCGATGGTGATGTAGAAGGTTATCACCCACCAGCGCGGCAGGGGATTGTTGAGCTCCTTGATCCCGTCCCACTCATGGCCGGTGGTCGTGACGCCGGAGATTTCGTCGACATGCTCGTTGCTCATGATCAGTCGTCCTGGAGAGGAATCTGTGCGGCGTGATCGGCATGCGACTTGCCGCCCGGGCGGAACGCAAAAGCAATGCAGCCGACAAAGAACAGGGCCATTGCGAGCAGGCCCCAGCTGTCGGCGAACTCCCGCATCAAATTGTAGTCCATCGGTTGTTTCTCCTCAGCGGTAGCCGGCGGCTTCGTCGTAGTTCTTGAAATCGACCAAGGTGCCGAGCATCTGGAGATAGGCCACCAGGGCGTCCATCTCGGTGACCTGCTGGGGGTTGCCGTCGAAATCGCCGACCTTGGCCTTCGGGTATCTCTTCTCCAGGCCTGACGTGTCTGCATTGGGATCGGCCTGCGCCGTCAGATCCGCATTGGCATTGGCGATCATGTCGTCGGAGTAGGGGACACCGACGCGCCTGTTGGCGACCAGATGCGTCGAGAAGTTCTTCACCTCGATCGGGGTGTCCTTCAGGAACGCGTAGCTCGGCATGACCGACTCGGGCACGACGGAACGCGGATCGCTAAGGTGCTGGACATGCCAGCTGTTGGAGTAGCGGTCGCCGACGCGAGCGAGATCGGGTCCGGTCCGCTTGGATCCCCACTGGAACGGGTGATCGTACATCGACTCCGCCGCCAGGCTGTAGTGGCCGTAGCGTTCCACCTCGTCCCGGAACGGCCTGATCATCTGGCTATGGCAGAGATAGCAGCCCTCGCGCACGTAGATGTTGCGACCGGCCAGTTCCAGCGGCGAGTAGGGCCGCATGCCGTCGACCTTCTCGATCGTGTTATCGAGATAGAAGAGCGGCGCGATCTCGACGATGCCGCCGACTGTCACGACCAGCAGGGATCCGACGAGAAGCAGGGTTGCGTTCTTCTCGATCAGAGCGTGTCTGTCCATCAGGCCCATGTCTGGCTCCTCATTCGGCAGGCTGGAGGGCGGGCGCGGCGCCCGGCAGAGGTTGTTCCTCGCGCTGGTAGCCGCGGATGGTCATGGTGATGTTCCAGGCCATGATCAGAGCGCCGGCGAGATACATGGCGCCGCCGGTGGCGCGCATGACGTAGTAGGGGTGCATGGCGGCGACGGTCTCGGCGAAGGAATAGACAAGGAACCCTTGTTCGTCGTACTCGCGCCACATCAGGCCCTGCATGATGCCGGACACCCACATGACGGCCGCGTAAACGACGATTCCCAGCGTCGCCAGCCAGAAGTGCCAGGTGACAAGCCGCGTCGAGTAGAGCCGCGGTCGGTTCCATAGCTTCGGCACCATATAGTAGATGGCGCCGAACGAGATCAGGCCGACCCAGCCGAGCGCGCCCGAATGGACGTGGCCGATCGTCCAGTCCGTATAGTGGGACAGCGAGTTGACGGTCTTGATCGACATCATCGGCCCTTCGAAGGTCGACATGCCGTAGAAGGCGATGGCCGCAACCATCATGCGGACGATCGGATCCGTGCGGATCTTGTCCCAGGCCCCGGAGAGGGTCATGAGGCCGTTGATCATGCCGCCCCAGGAGGGCATCCACAGCATGATCGAGAACACCATGCCCAGCGTCTGAGCCCAATCGGGCAGGGCGGTGTAGTGGAGGTGGTGCGGGCCCGCCCAGATGTAGAGGAAGATCAGCGCCCAGAAGTGGATGATCGACAGGCGGTAGGAATAGACCGGCCGGTTCACCTGCTTAGGCACGAAGTAATACATCATGCCCAGGAAGCCTGCGGTGAGGAAGAAGCCGACCGCATTGTGCCCGTACCACCATTGTGTAAGCGCATCCTGGACACCAGAGAAGGCCGAATAGCTCTTCGATCCCAGGAATGATGCCGGCATCGACAGATTGTTGACGACGTGCAGCATCGCGATGGTGACGATGAAGGACAGGTAGAACCAGTTGGCGACGTAGATGTGCGGTTCCTTGCGCTTCAAAATGGTGCCAAGGAAAAGGATCAGATACGCGACCCAGACAACCGTCAGCCAGATGTCGACATACCATTCCGGCTCGGCGTACTCGCGGCTCTCGGTGATGCCGAGCAGGTATCCGGTCGCAGCCATGACGATGAAAAGCTGATATCCCCAGAAGACGAACCAGGCCAGATTGCCGCCGAACAGCCGCGCCCGACAGGTGCGTTGGACGACGTAAAGCGAGGTGCAAATCAGCGCGTTGCCGCCAAAGGCAAAGACGACGCCGGAGGTGTGCAGCGGACGCAGACGGCCGAAATTGAACCAGGGTGGGATGTTAAGATCGGGGAAAGCGAGCTGAAGCGCGATAATGACGCCGACCGTCATGCCGACGACACCCCAGAACATCGTCGCGATGGCGCCGTAGCGGACCGGTCCATCCATGTAAGCTTCCGGGTCGACCGGCAAGGCTGGCTTGAAGTCCGAGTTGCGTAACAGGATCGCGGTGAAGCCAGCGACGGCGAAGAACAAAACCCACATATGCTGGCGGAAAGGTTCATCCACGCCGAAGCCGGCGGCTACAACGGCGCCAAACGCAAACAGGCTTAGAAGGACCATCTCCGTGCCATATTTCATCGCAAGTCCCCGATCTCGTCTCGAAAGGTTCGGCGGAATTCCCGCTCGCGGCACCATTTCGGGATTTTCCGTCGCCCGGCCTTGATTCAAGTCAAACGTGAAGAGCCTTTGTTTGGGGAGGGTTGCAGCGACCGCTGGAGCATAGCCTCGGCAGTGGCCGCCTTGATCGAAATCAAGGTTTTGCCGGCGTCGTTCGGGCAGTTTGGCCGTCATGACCGCTCCCGCCGCTCCCGTCCATTCCCCGAGCCCAACTCAAACAGCGGGCCTTGGCGACAACGTGCCGCGTTACACGAGCTATCCCACGGCACCCCACTTTCATCCCGGTGTTGACGCAGTGACGGTTCGCGGGTGGATGAATGCGCTGGAGGGCGATGACGAGATATCGCTCTATGTGCACATCCCCTATTGCGACCGGTTGTGCTGGTTCTGCGCCTGCCATACCAAGCAGACGCGTCACTATGCGCCCGTCGCGACCTTCCTGCGTTCGCTTCACAAGGAGATCGAAACGGTCGGCCGCCTTGTGAGCGGCAGGGGCAGGGTCCGAGCTGTTCACTTTGGGGGCGGTTCCCCGACAATGCTCAAGCCCGAAGACATCCTCATGCTTGGAAAGGCATTGCGGGATCGGTTCGACTTCCTCGACGATGCCAGCCTCAGCGTCGAGATCGACCCAAACGATATGGACGAGGGGCGGCTCGACGCCTTCGCGGCCATCGGCATGACGCGAGCCAGCCTTGGTGTCCAGGACTTCGATCCCAGGGTGCAGAAGGCGATCAATCGCGAGCAGAGTTTCGCGCTGACCAAAGGCATTGTCGATGCGGTGCGTGCGCGGGGCGTTCTTTCCGTCAACCTGGATCTGCTCTACGGGCTGCCGCACCAGACCTGCGAGAGCGTTGCGGTGACCGTCGCCCAGGCGCTGACCCTGGCGCCGGACAGGTTGGCCCTGTTCGGCTACGCCCATGTGCCTTGGTTCAAGAAGCACCAGACGATGATCGATGAAGCCTGGCTGCCCGATTCCGCCGCGCGCCTAGCGCAGTCGCAGCTTGCCGCTCGGCTGATTGTCGATGCCGGCTATGAGGCATTGGGATTGGACCATTTCGCCAGGCCGCAGGACATGCTGGCGGTTGCCGCGCGCGCGGGCAAGATCCGCCGCAATTTCCAGGGCTATACCGAAGACCAGTGCGAAACCCTGATCGGCCTCGGTCCCTCCTCGATCAGCCGGTATCGCCAGGGCCACGCACAAAACATCGTTGCGACGGGCGAGTACGAAAAGGTCGTGAATTCCGGACGGCTGGCAATAGCCCGAGGCGTCGAATTCAGTCTGGACGATTTGGCGCGAGGGTGGATCATCGAGCGTCTGATGTGCAATTTCACCTTCTCGGCGGCAGAGCTTGTCAAACGCTTCGGAGCGGTCGGCCAAACATTGCTCTGCGAGGCGAGCCGGTTGGCTATCGGCGGCGCCGGCCAACTGCTCCGGCTCGACGGCGAAAACTTCGTCGTGCCGCAGGAAAGCCGTCCGCTCGTGCGGACGGTGGCGGCCAAGTTCGACAAATATCTCAACAATGGAACCGGCAGGCACTCGTTAGCGGTTTGAGGCCGGAACTGCGCATCAGAAGTGCTCGCCGACCTTGAAGGGACCGACACGGGTGCCGGCCGCGATCAGATAGGCAGTCGACCAGCCGATCAGCAGAAAGCCGTTGATGCCTTCCAGCGCCGCCAGGATGCGCCACCCGTGGGCAGGCACCACATCTCCGTAGCCAACCGTCGAAAAGGTGATGGTCGAAAAGTAGAGCGCCGTCTCGAAATCGCTCAGGATTCCGAGCAATCGGTACAGACCGGCCCAAAGCCAGACTTCCGCCGTCATGACCGCGAAAAGTCCCATCACCACGCTGATCATGGCGATGATCCGGCTACGCCGACCGTGCATGCGCAAGAGCGGCACAAGACGCGCCATCATGCGCGTGATCGCGATAAGACCGAACGTGTGGATCAGCACCGTCAGGCTGATGACGATCGTGCCGACGCAGAGATTGAGGACCATCCAGGCAAACTACGGAACCCGACAGCTGCAGTCCTTACGTAAAATCAAGTCGAGCCCGCAGCATTTGGCGGGGCCGCCGCGGAGCCTGGGCGAAAGAACATGGCGAGCTTCAGGCTCGCCGCTATCCGCTCCGCCCGCTCGACAAACACCGCCGCGATGCCGGGCGCGAACAGCTCTGCCGCCGTTTCGCGAAAGAGAGCCAGCCAGATGTCGAAATCGGCTTCGGTGACGTCCTTGAGCTTCAGGTGAGCGGGGACCGGCCGGCCGTTATAGTCGCCGCTCTTCAAGATGACGGAGCACCAGAAGTCCGTCATCTTCTCCAGATGAGGCTCCCAATCGCCGACAATTTCGCCGGCGAAGATAGGCCCGAGCCGCCCATCCTTTCTCACCTTGAAATAGAATTCGCGAACCAGTTTTCCTATCGACGCCCGATCGACGCCGGGGCGAAGCAGAGGCTGTTCGGCGGCAGGGCGAACCCTATCAAGCAAGACGGACTTCGAAGTCATACGGGTTCCTTGTTTCTCGAGAACTCAGGTCAATCCCAGGCGATGAGTGGCGACCCGCAGCGGCGGCGGTCACGGACATGGAAGGCCTAAATGTCAGGCGGCCCCGACCAGACAATCGCGCCGCCGCCGTCGCGGATGACGTTCGACATGTAGGCCCGGTGGATGCCCTCCACAACATGCGCTTCCTCAAGAGAGAGTCCTGCTGCGCGCATTGAGTCGCGGCCGCATCAGCATGCCGCCGAACAGCACCGCATAGCCGATGAAGGCTGCAATCCAGAACGCCGCCGAGAGATGGAGGAGAATTGCCATGGCAGGCGCCATGCCGGCGGCCACGCGCAGGATGGCGGCAACGATGATGGCGGCGAAAACCGCGCAGGTGCCGGCGCTTGCCCTCAATTCGCGGCCAGTATGGCCAAGCGTGGCGCGGGTCATGACGGCAAGCGTCATGGAGGCGATCGCTCCCACCGCAAAGGCATGAATGCCGGCCATCGCCGGAATCCTTTCCGGGGCGAGGGCGCTCAAGCCGGCAAGCAGAAGTCCAACCGGCACGAAGGCGAAGGCAACATGCAGGATCAGAACCAAAGGGTCTGGCAGGGTCCGATAGCCCGCCCAGCGGGCAAGCCGGACGGCGTTAAAGATCGCTGCGGCGATCAGCAACACGCCGGTCGCGATGGTGTCAGGAAAAAACGTCCACGCGGCGAGCGCGGCAGCCGACAGCGCGATGGTTCCGACATCGAACCTGCCGAACGATGCCGGGAGCCGGCCCGGCTTCTCGCGAACCAGCCAGTTGCGGGTGAAGCTCGGAACGATCCGCCCGCCGACAATCATGACGAGGACGACGACCGCTGCAAGACCGAGGCGCCGGCTCATGTCGGAGATGCCTTGGTAATGCGCTTCGGCATGAAACATGACATTTGCCGCAAAAAGGGTCGCGACCGGCAGCAGCACCTTGAGGTTCCGCCAGTTTCGCCCGGCAACGATCTCCGTCGCGGCGGCAGCCACCACCGCCAGAAGAAAGGAGCAGTCTATGACGGCGCTCAGGAGCCAGCCCGTTTCCGCCGAAAAGAACACGGCCGCCCGGCCCGCAATCCAGAGCAGCACGAGGGCCAGCAGACGGAGATCCTGAACCGGAAGCCGACCGGTCCAATTCGGAATTGCGGTCAGCAGGAAGCCCGTCACCACTGCCGGCAGATAGCCAAAGAGCAATTCGTGAACATGCCAGTCCAGGGGCAGGAAGGTGCTGAAGGTCTCGAGCTTGCCGTAATAGAGAGGCAGCCAAAAAAGTATAGCTGTGCCTGCCTGCAGCGAGCCGAGCAGAAAGAAGGGCCGAAACCCGTAGGAGAAAATTGCCGGATAGACGCTTGGCCGCGTCCGCGGAATTGCCATGGCATGCCTCATCGGTGACCAGGCTTGCTGCCTGTTCGATCCCATCTCTATCCCGGCCCGGAAGGATGGAATTTGCGTTAGATCAAAGCAGGCGCGTGAATGGCCGGCGGCAGCGACGGGAGCTTCACTTGTCGACGGGCTGCGGTCCGTGACAAAGTCCGGTCGCGGGGCCTTGAGCGCGTTGCGTTGTTGAAAGCGGGAGAAAAGCCAGTTGGCAAGCCTTGACCGATCGCTGATTGCCGGACTGTCCGTCTTCGAGGGGATCGCCGTCGCCGATCTCGATCGCATCGTTGGACAGGCAAGGTCGATTCGGATCGCCAGGGGTCAATCGGTGTTCGAGCAGGAACAGGAGGCTCGTTCGTTCTTCCTGCTGCTTGACGGCCATGTGCGCGTGGTGAAATCGACCCCTGCCGGGCACGAGGTGACCGTGCGATACATAGGCCCCGGCGAGCTGATGGGGATCGCCGGCGCGCTTGGCCGGACGACCTATCCGGCAAATGCCCTCGCCGCCGCCGATTGTGTGGTGCTTGCCTGGCCAAGCCATCTCTGGCCGACATTCGCGACGAGTTTTCCGAGCCTCAGCGCCAATACTTACAGGATGGTGGGAAGCAGGCTGCAGGATGCCCACACGCGGGTCATCGAAATGTCCACCGAGCAGGTCGAGCAGCGCGTCGCCAATGCATTGCTCAAGCTGGTCAAACAATCGGGAAAGAAGATCGAGGAAGGAATCCTGATCGATTTTCCGATTTCGCGCCAGGATATCGCGGAGATGACGGGCACGACGCTTCACACGGTAAGCCGGTTACTTTCGGCCTGGGAAGACCAGGGGCTGGTGAAAAGCGGGCGCCAGAGGGTCGTCGTGGTCGAGCCTCATCGGCTCGTCGTGGTCGCCGAAGCGCGTGGATCGAAAAGCTAATCCACGTCACCGCTTTTGATTGCTGCCTCAAGGTCGCGGCGAAGTTGGTCCTCGTCCAAATCATGCTCGCGCGCCGCTTCGGAAAGGGTGTGAAAGGCAGCGATCGGGCAGCCGACGCAAAGCATTCCGTGCTGGAGAACGACGCGGATCGTTGCCGGGGTCGCGCGCATGATCCCGTCCATCGTCGCATCGTCGTTCAGTTTGCGCTTCATGCAGATTGTCCGCATTTGGATGCAACAATCTGCCTGAGCCACCCGACGCGTTCGTTGCTTTGAAACAAAGACGGCGCTGTCTTGCGACGCAACCGGGCTTTGGAATTTGGTCGCAGTCGAGCGGCATTTGCGATGGATCAAAGCTCGATCGGTCATGCCCGGATAAATCGAAAGTCACCGTTGTTGATACCGACCAGTGGTGAACCGGTGGCGGCCTTCAAGCGTTCAGCTTCAGCCGGGTGGGTCTGGCACCAGCGAAGGAGTCGGAAAATGACCGAGCGTCCCAGCACCAATCGCTTGTCCGCACAGGAACTGCACGACATCGACGCCTACTGGCGTGCCGCCAACTATCTGACGATCGGGCAGATCTATCTGCTCGACAATCCGCTGCTTCGCGAGCCGCTTCGGCTGGAGCACGTCAAGCCGCGGCTGCTCGGCCATTGGGGCACATCGCCGGGCCTCAGTTTCATCTATGCGCACTTGAACCGAGTGATCCGGCAACGCGACGCCAATGTCATCTATGTCTGCGGTCCGGGCCATGGCGGACCCGCGATGGTTGCCAACAGCTACCTCGAAGGCACCTACAGCGAGATCAATCCGGACGTCGCGCCGGGCGAGGCTGGAATGAAGAAGCTCTTCCGGCAATTCTCCTTTCCGGGCGGCATCCCAAGCCATGCCGCTCCCGACGTGCCCGGCTCGATCCATGAAGGCGGCGAGCTTGGCTACGCGCTTTCGCATGCCTATGGGGCGGCTTTCGACAACCCGGACCTTGTCGTCGCCTGCGTGGTTGGCGACGGCGAGGCGGAAACCGGACCGCTTGCCACCTCCTGGCACTCCAACAAGTTCCTCAACCCGGCGCTTGACGGCGCAGTGCTGCCGATCCTCCATCTCAACGGCTACAAGATCGCCAATCCCACTATTCTCGCTCGCATTCCCGAAGAAGAGCTGCGTGCCTTGTTCGTCGGCTATGGTTACGAGCCGTTGTTCGTCGAGGGCGACGATCCGGCGTGGATGCATGAGCGAATGGCGCTCGTGCTCGACGATGCGCTCGACCGCATCAAGGCTGTTCAGGACACGGCTCGTAGCGGAGCAAAGACCGCGCAGCCGCGGCCGAACTGGCCGATGATCGTGCTGCGAAGCCCGAAGGGCTGGACCGGTCCCAAGGAGGTCGACGGGCTGAAGACCGAAGGATTCTGGCGCGCCCACCAGGTCCCGCTTTCCGGCCTCGCCGAAAACCCCGCGCATCTGAGGATGCTCGAGGAATGGATGAGAAGCTACCGGCCCGAAGAGCTCTTCGACGCCGCCGGCGCGCCTGTGGCTGCGGTCCGCGCTACTGCGCCAAAAGGTGAAAGGCGCATGAGCGCCAACCCGCATGCCAACGGCGGCCTGCTGCGACGGTCTCTCGAACTGCCTGCCTTGCAAGAGCACGCGATTTCAGTTGAGCGCCCTGGAAGCGTCAAGGCGGAGTCGACCCGTGTGATGGGGCGTTTCCTGCGTGACGTCATGGCATTGAATCAAGGCACCAGGAACTTCCGCATCGTCGGGCCCGACGAGACGGCATCGAACCGGCTGCAGGACGTCTTCGAGGTGACGGAGCGTGCCTGGATGGAAGAGATCCTGCCCGAGGACGTGCATCTCGGTCGAGAAGGCAGGGTTCTGGAAATTCTATCCGAGCACACCTGTCAGGGTTGGCTGGAAGGCTACCTTCTTACCGGGCGCCACGGCCTCTTCTCCTGCTACGAGGCTTTCACGCATATCGTCGATTCCATGTTCAACCAGCATGCGAAATGGCTCGATGCCTGCCGCAAGCTTGCCTGGCGGCGGCCGATCGCATCGCTGAACTATCTGTTGTCCAGCCATGTCTGGCAGCAGGAGCACAACGGCTTCAGCCATCAGGATCCGGGCTTCATCGATGTGGCGTTGAACAAGAAGGCGGATGTCGTGCGCGTCTACCTGCCGGCGGATGCCAACAGCCTGCTCTGCGTGACCGATCATGTGCTGCGGACATGGAACCGCATCAACATCATCGTCGCCGGCAAAGCCAATTCCTGGCAGTGGCTGTCCATCGACGAGGCGAAGGTCCACTGCAACGCCGGCATCGGCATATGGGGTTGGGCGTCGACCGACGGCGGGGCCGAGCCGGATGTGGTGATGGCCTGCGCCGGAGACGTGCCGACGCTCGAGACGCTAGCCGCCGTTCAAATCCTGAGACGGCACATTCCCGACCTCAAGGTCCGTGTGGTCAACATCGTCGATCTGATGACCCTGCAGCCAAGGGAACACCATCCGCACGGGCTGTCGGATCGCGAGTTCGATGCTTTGTTCACCAGCGACAAGCCCGTCATCTTCGCCTATCACGGCTATCCCTGGACCATCCATCGCCTGACCTACCGGCGGACCAATCACGACAACATCCACGTGCGCGGTTACAATGAGGAAGGGACGACGACGACGCCCTTCGACATGACCGTGCTTAATGGGCTCGACCGCTATCATCTGGTGCTCGGCGTGCTCGACCGCATTCCCGAGCCGGCCGGTGCGCACATCCAGCTGAAACAGGCCATGGAAGGCAAGCTGATCGAGCACGGGGCCTATATCCGCGAGCACGGGCAGGACATGCCGGAGATCCTCGGCTGGAAATGGGAGCAGTAGCCGATGCCGAAGCGCCAGGCTGACAGGACCGACCCGCAAAACCGGCTGGAACCGGTCGAACATGACTGATGTCACTCTTGTCCTCAATGGCGGCTCATCGAGCCTGAAGTTCGCCGCTTTTCAAGGACGCCGCGAGCTTCATCTGCTGATGCGTGGCAGCGTCTCGTCAATCGGCGAGCGGCCCAGACTCCATGTCGCGCCCACGGCAACGACGCCGCCGTTCGACAAGAGCCTCGGCGAACGAGCGATCTCCGTCGGCGAGGCATTCGAAGCCGTTGCGTCCTATCTGACGGACCGCGGCCTGTTGCGCCGAGTGAGCAGGGTCGGGCATCGCATCGTCCATGGCGGTCGGGAGTTTGCCCGCGCAACGCTGCTTGATCAGGCCACGCTCGATGCCTTGCGCAAGCTCGAGCCGCTCGCTCCAATTCATCAGGCGATCAACCTGGAGCTCGTCGATCTGGCCCACCGTCTTCTGCCCGGCGCCATGCAGGTCGGCTGCTTCGATACCGCCTTTCACGCCACGCAGCCTCAGATCGCAAGACTGTATGGCCTGCCGCACGAGATGTCGGAGCAGGGCATGGTGTCCTATGGGTTCCACGGGCTCTCCTACAGCCATATCGCCAACGAGCTCCGCGCGCGTTACGGCGCCGGCGCGGGTGGCCGCGCCGTCGTCGCCCATCTTGGCAGCGGCGCGAGCCTTTGCGCGATGAAGGCAGGAGCAAGCCAGGCCACCACCATGGGTTTCTCGACGCTCGACGGCCTGGTCATGAGCACGCGTTGCGGCGCGATCGATCCGGGCGTCCTCCTGCACCTTCTGCAAGACAGGAAGCTGCCCTCCGACGAACTGTCCACCTTGCTTTACGAGAAGTCCGGGCTTCTCGGCGTATCTGGCATCTCGGGAAACATGCAGACGCTGCTGGCGTCGAAGGACCCGGCGGCAATCCGCGCTGTCGATCTGTTCGTCTATCGGGTCGGGCGAGAGATCGGGTCACTGGCGGCTGCGCTGGGCGGGCTCGACACGCTGGTGTTCACCGCCGGCATCGGCGAGCATGCGCCGGCGATCCGGCGGCGGATATGCGAGGCTGCCGCATGGCTGGGCGTCGCTATGGATGACGGTTTGAATGGCAGCGGCGAAGACCTTGTGAGTGCCGCGAATTCCCGTGTCGATGTGCTTGTCATCCCAGCCGACGAAGAACGCGCGGTGGCGGCAGAACTGCTCGGTGTCGAAACCGCCTGAGCGGAACAGTCTCCCGCTTATTGGCGGAACGCCCCTCACATGCCGGAGCTGTCGATTGAGGTGGATGGCCGATCCCTCGGAGGCAGCCATTTGCGCCCGCTGCCGATCTCCACGACCCTGTCAGCGGGCTCCCATACGGCTGGAAATGGCAGGATCTTAATTCGCCAACGTGGCGCCGAGCTTCCGCTGGACCAGGACAAGCGTCGGATCGTCAGGATCCGTCGCGACAGTGAAGCCCATCTCGCGCTCGAGTTCGATCGCCGCGCGGTTTTCGCGGCTCTCGATCGACTCGATCGTCTCGATGCCATGGTCGTCGGCATAGTGCGCGATATAGCCGAGAAATTCCCAGCCGACGCCGAGATGCTTACGGTCCTCGCGAATGCAGATGGCGACCTCGCCACGCCTGTCGGCCGGATCGGCGGCGAGGGTCGCCATCGCGATCAGCATTCCGTCGGTCGAGAAGGCGAGAAAATTATGGATATGCGGATCGTCGGACCGGGTCATCGCCACCAGGCGCTCATGCGACACTTGCCGCACAGCGCCGAGGAAGCGGAAGCGCATATCCTCCGGCGTCACATGAGTGAAGAACTCCGCGACGAGCGGCTCGTCCTCAGGGCGTGCACAACGCACCTCGAAGCGAAATCCGCTATGGGTTGCAAGCGTGGTTTTCATTGTCGTCCCTTTCGGATTGAGGAGCGGGCGATTGGCCCGAATGGCCTCATTCCCCCATCGCCAGCAATGTCTCGCGCTTGAGAATTTCAATGCTGCGCAGGCTGAGCAGGCGGATCACGCCTTTCTCCTTCAGGCGGGTGAAGACCCGCGAGACGGTTTCGATGGTGAGGCCGAGATAGTCGCCGATGTCGTTGCGCGACATCGGCAGTTCCACCTGCCGCAACCCGCGCTGGCGCTCCGCCATCTCGACGAGGAATGCCGCGACGCGCTCGATGGCGTTCTGGCGGCCAAGCACCAGGAGATGTTCCTGCGCCCGGGTCAGGCCTTTGAGCGCGAGAGGCAGGAGCTGGCGCGACATGTCCATGCCCGAGGGAGTGCGATGGACCCGGACGCCGGTCGCGTTGATCGCTTCGGCGAAGAAGTGGTGCGTGGCGTCGGCCTCGAAGCCGAATGTCTCTCCCGCCAGATGGAACGCGCTGATCTGTCTGCGGCCGTCGGCGAGCAGGCGATAGATGCGTACGGCGCCGAATTCGACCTGGTAGAGGGCGCCCGCCTTTTCGCCCTGGGCGTAGATTTCGGCCCCTGACGGGAAGAAGCTCACCGGCGTCATCGGCCCTTCAAAGACGGACGCTGGGCTTTGATGGGAGAGATAGGACTGCAGTTCGATCTTGGCGGAAGCTTGAGCGTGCATGGCTGTGGTCTCGGTGAATCTGCGACAACAGAAATCGCGCAAATCCAGCCATGTCGAAATTCGGTTATCTCCCTACGGGAAACTACGTAGGGCTGTCCCGAAATCACCAGATTGGGCACCGGCGAGGCTTTCGTCCTGTGCAATTGACCGCGATCAAAGCCCGGATGAATTGGTTCGGCGATCATCCGGTCGAACCAATCAACCCGGGGTGCCTGAACATGACTTCCGACACGATCGAAATCTGGGCCGGGATACTGGGCCTGGCCTATCTTGCCGCAGCAGGCCTTTATCTCGAAGTGCTTTCCGCTGGGAAGCGCAACGACGCTTCGGTGGACTACGGTCTTGGCCGTCACGTACGGCCGCACCCGGTCAAGGTCAGGCACTCGCGCTAGGAACGGATGCCGGACCGGCGCGTTTCCATTCCCGTTGCGCCAATCTTACGCGGCGCGACGCGGAGGAGTTCTTTCCGATAGCGCAGCGCGCTCAGGTGCTCACGCATACAAAGGTCTATCCGCTTGAGCAGGCCAAACCGGGCGCTGGATGATTTGCGAATGGGCAGGCTGAGCGGCGCCGCCGTCCTGCGGCCATGACGGGTCCGGCCGGCTCTAGATCAAAGAGATGATGTCGTCCGAAAAACCCCTCCACACTTTTCGGCATCATGCTCTAGACGGCGCGCGCGCCGAGCCGCTGCATCTGCTTTAGCCAGCTCGCCCGTTTCACGTCGCTGGCGTTCGCGACCATGCCGAGCAATGTTTCGCGCACCGGCCTGATCCCGACAAAGTTGAGAATGCCGCGCCGCACGCCGGCAATTCCATGGCTAAGAAACCAGATCCGGTAGACGGCCGCGGGCATTCCCATCGTCACGATCAGGCGGGCGGAACGGCCGCGCAGCAATGATTTCGCGAAACCCTCACCCTGTTCCGGATAGGCGAATGCCGTGCCCGGCCGCATGACCTGCTCGAGGAACGCTTTCAGCATTGCCGGCACGGTGCCCAGCCAAAGCGGGAAGACGAAGACGAGATGCTCCGCCCACACGACTGCGTCGGCCGCCTCCCTGAGGCTGCCGGGGATCGACCCGTGCTCGAACTCCTGCATCGTCCGAAGGAACGGAATGTCCAGCGAGGCCAGATCGATCTCGCGGACGGCATGGCCCGCAGCCTCCGCGGCTTCAGCATATGCCGAGGCCAAGGCGCGGCAGAGCCGGTCGGGGGACGGGTCGGGATGGCCGATGAGGACAAGTATGCGCCGCGACATGAGTCCCTCCGACGGCTTCAACAAAAAAATGTTATGGCTGCTCGACGCGGGCGACTTGATAGGTGTGCATGGCCCCGTTGCGCTTTATGGAGACATACTCGCCGGTGACGAAGCGCTCCTCGCCGAGGTGAAAGCCAACCTCGTCGTCACGGTCGCCTTCGGCATAGTCGAAAAACCATTGTCCGCCCGGCTTGCGGCGCAAGCGACCGACCAGGTCGTCCTCGCCGGTGCGGAAACGGCGAACGCGGCAGATCCCTTGATGCGATTTCCATTCCCGTGCATCCAGGCGTCCTTCGCCTGTGAGCGGCGCAAGCACGTCGTAACCCTCTTCGCGGTCTCCTTCCGGATGACCTTTCTCGCGCGCCAGAAGCAGGCGGATGTTCCTGAACTTCGGGGTGAGGTCGTGCAAAGTGGTCATAGCAAGCTCCTTTGACCGCATTCCTATCGCGGCGGCTGGAGGCGGCCTTGATCAAGGTCAAATGCATGTCGAAACCGAATTCCATCCGGCAGCGACAACGTGGTGGCAAGTCCTCGCATTTCCACCCGCGAGTGGCTGCAAATTTGAGCTAGCGCAAATGTTCGCCGGCGAGCTTCGTCTAAACCCTCATCGGGGATCGACGTTAGCGATCTCATCCAGGCAAATAAGGACATGGAAGAAAATGCGTTCGATTAGACTCGCGCTGTCAGTCGTGGCAGCCACACTGATAGCCGCTGGTGCCGCGCGTGCGGCCGAGGTTGAGGTCGATATGATGAACATGGGCAAGCATGGGATGTTTCAGCTGGAGCCGTCCTTCCTCAAGATAGCGCCCGGCGACACCGTCCATTTCGTAGCCAAGGACAAGGGGCACGACGTCGAATCCATTTCCGGCATGCTGCCCGACGGCGCCCAGCCGTTCAAAGGCGAGATGAACAAGGATACCTCGGTCACATTCACGAAATCCGGGGTCTACGGCATCAAATGCAATCCTCACTATGGCATGGGCATGGTTGCGCTCGTCGTGGTCGGCGATCCGAGCAGCAATCTCAAGGCAGCCGAGTCGGTCAACCAGCCCGGCAAGGCCAAGAAGGCCTTCGAAGAATTCTTCAAGCAGATCGACCAATAATTGAGCCGCAAACCATCTGTGCGCCGTGCTGATCCGGCGGGCTACCGCACTTTCCGCGAATTGTTTGCGCTTCGGCAAATAAACGGATTCGACCGGAGATATTCTTTTGGCGCCGAGCCAAGAGTGTCGGTGCTCGGCGCTTCCACAGCAAGTCGGGATTTAGGAATATGTCTGAATCAGAAGTCTCATCACAACCCCAGCTGGATGTACGCGCCGTCCCGCCCGTGGAGCGCCACGCCCGGATTTTCGCGATCGCCGAGGCACTGGCCGGGGGCCAATCCTTCGTCATCGTGAACGATCATGACCCACGCCCTTTGCGCTACCAGATGGAAGTCAGATATCCTGGCCTGTTCGGTTGGGAATACCTGCAGCAAGGGCCGGACATTTGGCGGGTGGAGATCAAGAGATTGCATTCATCCGGCTGCGACTGTTGCTGCGGCGGCTGACGATCGCGCCGCTGTCCAGGGCAGTTCAGTGTGCAGCGGCTTTCCATCCGGAATTGCTCCAGCAGCTCAGTCACGCTGCTCAAGGATGGGGGAATGCACCGCGATCGAGCCCGCGCCGATGAGTTCCAGACAGTAGGGCACGGCGGGGAAGACGGCGCTGAGGCACACGTCGATGGAGGCAGGTTTTCCGGGTAGGTTTATGATCAGCGAACGACCGCGCACGCCTGCGGTTTGACGCGAGAGAATGGCGGTGCGCACATGCTGCAGGCTTGCCTGCCGCATGAGCTCGCCGAAACCGGGCAGTTCCTTGGCGATGACCCGTTGCATGGCTTCCGGAGTGAGGTCCCTTGGCGAGGGGCCGGTTCCGCCGGTTGTCAGGATCAGGTCGGCGCCTGCCTGGTCGCAAAGCTCAATCAGCACGTCACGGACACTCTCCAGGCCGTCGGGGACGATGCGGCGGACGAATTCGCAGGGCTCCGCCAGGATACGGCGAAGCCAGCGCTCGATTGCCGGTCCGCCAAGATCCTCGTACTCGCCGCGGCTTGCACGGTCGGATATAGTCACGATCGCGATCCGGGTCATTGCCGTCAGGCCGTCGCCGTTACCTGCCAGCCGGGCCTGGCATAGGCGTATCCGTCGACCAGGGTGCCGGGCAGATCGAGGCATGAAAGGGAGAAGCGGGCATCTTCGGGCTCCTCCCTGCCGTCGGCAAGTCTTCTATAAATCCTCGCCACCTCCACCATGTCGCATGCCTGCGGGGACAAACGAAGGCGCCTGATTGCCTTTGAGGCGAGCGCGTCGGGCGCGGGGCAGAAAGCCTGAACCTGATTGGAAAGGGTTTGCACGCCGTTGACGGCGAGGAACTGCTGGTCGTCGAGCGTGTCGACCGCGAGACCGTCGGGATCTCTTTCGCATGTGAACTGGCATGAATCCTTGTGAAGGCCGTGGATCCGCGCATGATAGCAGCGTCCGGAAAGAGCGAGCGGCAGCCGCCCGAAGGCGAAAATCTCGAACTCGGCCTCGGGACATTTCAGGGACATGGCGCCGATCGCCGCAACCGACAATTCCACGGGCGGGCATATTGTCTGAGCGCCGAGCTGGATCAGGAATCTCGCGGAAGCCTCGTTATAGACGTTCAGGAACGGACCCGTGACGAAGATTTTGCCGGAGCGTGACGGCAGGCCCGAAACATCGTTGATCTCGACCAGCCGCTCGTCTCCGCAAATGTCCTCGAGGCCTTTGCGCTCCCGGACGGTTGCCGGCGCGGCCAGTGTGGATAGCACCACCTGTTTGCCTCCGCGCTCCAGCCGTTCGATGACCGCCGGCCACACAGGATCGGAAAACGGCATGCGTTTTCCGCAGACGACTTCGCCGACGTGAACCCGCTCGATCGGGGCCTCGTCCGCGATCCTGCGGTAAAAATCCAGGAGACGGTCGGCGGACCAATGGAAGAAGACGGGTCCAAGCGTCAAAGCGATTTTCGGCAGGGCGATTTCCGGCAGGGCCATTTCCGTCGGGGCGATTTGGGACACCGGCTATCTCCATTTCTTCTCGTAAGCGCCGGCCGTCTGCCGAGCCCCTTCCGACTGGCCGGCGAGAAGCCGGTCGATATCGACAGCGTCGCCGCCCTGTTCGACCGCGTCGACGGCTTTCCTGAAGGCGCGCACGACCTCGCTGACATAGCCCTTGCCGCGCTGGCGTCCCTCGATCTTCAACGCAGTCACGCCGGCCGCCTTCAAGCCCGCGATCATGCCGCCGGCATTCAGGCTGACGGGATCCTCAAACAGATGGGACGTCTTACCCCCGACTTTGAATTTGCCTTTGCACAGAGTGGGATAGCCCACCGGCTGGCCGCGCGCGTACCGGTCGATGGTGAAGCCGGACAGCCGCGCCGTCGTGCCGGTCGGCTCTTCGTCATAGCTCACCATCTCGGGCGGCGAGCAGACGCCGTTGAGGTTGGGCGATTTTCCCGTCGCGTATGACGAGAGATAGCAGCGCCCTTCGATCATCACGCAAAGGCCGCCGAAAACGAAGGCTTCGGTTTCCACGCCGATCGCACGGTTCAGCGCCGCTATCTCCTGGAGCGAAAGGACCCTTGGAAGCACCACGCGGCGGATGCCGAAATGAGCCGCATAGAAGCCGATCGCTTCGGGCGTTGCCGCGGCAGCCTGCACCGACAGGTGAAGGCGGATCTGCTTGTGGTTCCGTGCCACATGATCGAGGACGGCGAAATCCGCGGCTATGATGGCATCCGCGCCGCTTTTGACCGCTGCGTCCGCAGCCTTCTTCCAGATGTCGACATCGTCGACACGCGCAAAGGTATTGATCGCGACCAGAACCTTGCTGCCGTGGTCGTGGGCGAAGCGCACACTTTCGGCGAGCTCGTTCGGGGAGAAATTGAGCCCGGGAAAATTGCGGGCGTTGGTTTCATCGCGAAATCCACAATAAACCGCGTCCGCACCCGCCTGGACGGCTGCCCTCAACGTAGCAGGCGTTCCCGCCGGACAGACCAGTTCCATGCGTGCCTTCATGCTTGCTGCACCTCGCTAGGGCTGTTGTGGGTCAATCGCCGTGCGGCGCCCAAGGCGCCGAGGACACCCTTGTCGACACAGCGGGCCAAGGTGCCGTGCAGCCCGAGCAGGTCTGCCGGGCGAAGCTCGGCATCCTCTATCGTGTTCCTCAAGGCAAGCACGGCTTCCGTGCGCCCGCTTATCGAGATCACGCGGCTGAAGAACATCGCATCGCCGTCCAATGTGCCGTCAAGCAGGCCCAACAAGGTCAGAAGCGGCCCTTTGATCTGCACGTCCGATCGAGCAGCCTCATCCTTGCTTACGACACGGACGCTGGATCGTTGTCCGTCCGGGACCACGCAGAATGCGAATGCGAGGTCGGTGGGATCGATAGCGAAGCTGGCCGAACGGGACTCGCCCAGGCGCTCGAAAAGTCCGGGGCGCCGCCTTGCGAGCGAGCGCAAGGACAATGTCAGCAATGGCCCGAGCGGCAGCCCTGCGACTGTAGGAAACAGGCGGCGGACAAATCGCGGCAGGATTGGCCCGGCATTGTGCTGCGGCATATTTAAGAGCTGCCCGTTTCACATTCGATCATGAAGGTTTACGGCCATCCAGAGACCGCATTCGCTGCCTGAGCAGCCTCGAAAAATTATCCTTGTTGGGGCAGAACTCGCGATAGTGGCTTTCGAAATCGAAGGCCTCAAGATGGCTGTGGCATCTGCGGCGATGGGGACATGTGATACAGGTTCGGGACATGAACTGATCATGCGCGAATTCCAGAGTATGAAAATTGTCGGGATCGATCCCAACTGAACGCATCGCCAGTGTAAGAAAATCCTTCGCGGCATAGGGCAGATGCATGGCGTCGTCGAACTCGCTGGGCGACATCCCAATGTCCTCAAGCAGGCCCATGCACTCGTCTGTTCCGAGCGCCCAAAAATCCCTTCTGGCTACCCTGTTCCGCCTGCGGTCTTTGAAAACGGCGATTGCGGTCCGGCACGCATCAAGGGTGTTGTTGATCAGGTTGCTGCTCATATGCGCCCCAGTCCTTCAAGCAATAAGAGTTTCCGACCGATAGTAGGGTGCAGAAACGCCTCGTTCTTTGCGCTAGCGCAAAGTTATCGAGCGGCTGTGGTGCGAGAAGGATGCGGCCGACGGACCCGGTCGTGCCGGATTTCGCCATGCATTATCGCCTTCTTCCCCAGTTCTGTGATCTCGGATCCTTTCTTTCCTATCTGGACGGGAAGGGCCAGCTTCGACAAATCAGCGCCCCGGTATCGACGCAGTTCGAGCTGACGGAGATACATAAAAGGGTGATCGCGACACGCGGGCCGGCGTTGCGCATGACCATGCCGGTGGACGGCCAGGGAGTGGGTTCGTCCTTTCCGGTCGTAGCAAATATCTTTGGGACGCGGGAGCGTGTCGCCTGGGGGCTGGGCACGGACGTTCGCGGGTTGGAAACGCTCGGCGCTCTGCTGGCGTGGATGAGGTCCCCCCAGGTTCCGCAGAACTTGCGCCAGGCCCGCCAGATTTTCTCCGTGGCGCGCGGCGCGTTGGCGGCGCGCCCGAGGATCGTATCGCCATCAAGACTATGGAGGGATGCGGAACCGGATTTCGCGATCCTTCCCGTCCAGACCTGCTGGCCGGAGGACGCGGGTCCCCTCATCACATGGCCCGTGGTCGTCACCCGGCCACCGGGCGACGGTGACCCCAGCAGATACAATCTGGGCGTATACCGGATGCAGGTCATTGCCCGGGACCGGGCGATCGTAAGGTGGCTGCCCATGCGAGGCGGCGCGGCCCACCACCGCATGTGGCAGGCGAGGGGGCTCGAGATGCCCGTCGCCGTGGTCATCGGCGCGGACCCCGCGACACTGATAGCGGCGGTGATGCCGGCGCCCGAAGGCGTCTCTGAACTGTCGCTGTCCGGATTGATCAACGACCGACGGGTTGCACTATCGCCATGCAAGAGCATCGAGCTCCATGTTCCCGCCAGCGCCGAGATCGTGATCGAGGGAACCGTCTCACCCTACGAAACAGCGCAGGAAGGTCCCTTCGGCGACCACACCGGATACTATAACGGCGCGGAGCATTTTCCCGTCTTCAAGCTCAAGCGGATTCGCGTGAGGGACGGCGCAAATTATCTCACGACGTTCACCGGGCGCGCGCCCGACGAGCCGTCCGTCCTCGCCGAGGCGCTGCTCGACGTCTTTAAGCCGCTGCTGTGCCAGCAAATGCCGGAAATACTCGACGTCTGGCTGCCGCCGGAGGCCTGCTCCTACCGGATCGCGGTCATATCGATCGCCAAGAAATATGCCGGACAGGCGCGGCGGGTGATGATGGGGTTCTGGTCGCTGCTGCCGCAGTTCTCGATGACCAAGATGGTCGTCGTGGTGGACGACGACATCGACATCCGGTCATGGTCGGACGTGATGTGGGCGGTCGCCACCCGCATGGATTTCTCGCGCGACCTGATGACGCTGGATCGAACCCCTATCGACACTCTCGACTTCGCGTCGCCGCTGGAAGGGCTCGGCGGAAAAATCGGATTCGACGCGACGCGCAAGATCGGGTCCGAAACGCCCCGTGAGTGGGGGAAGGAGCTGAAGATGTCGTCTCACATCGTTGGAAGGGTCTCCGAGCGCTGGGATGAGCTTTTCCCGCTGGCAGCCGCTTCGGTGCAGAAATGACGAAACGGATCATAGTGGGGGTTACCGGCGCATCAGGCTCGGTGCTGGCCCTCGAGACCATACGCCAACTGGTCAGAGGTGGGGTGGAAACGCATCTTGTCACCTCGAAGAGCGCGCGCATGACCATTGCTTACGAACTCGGCGCCGACGGATTGGCGCAGCTTGCCTCACTCGCCAATCACACCCACTCCCATCAGGACATGGCAGCACCCATTGCCAGCGGCTCCTTCAGGACGGACGGCATGATCGTCGTGCCTTGCTCGATGCGAACCCTTGCGGCGATGGCGCACGGCCTGGGCGACAATCTTCTGACCAGGGCCGCCGACGTCGTCCTGAAGGAGCGGCGCCGGCTGGTGGTCGTGCCGCGTGAGGCGCCTCTGCATGAAGGGCATCTGGAGGCGATGCTGAGATTGACGCGGATGGGAGCGATCATCGCGCCGCCGGTGCCGCCGTTCTACGTCAAGCCGGCTTCGATCGAGGCGATGCTTGTCGAGATGGCGGCACGACTGGTCAACTGGGCCGGCGTTGACCCCGGCGACAAGCTGACCAGGTGGGGCGAAAAGAATGTCGCAACCCGCCAGTTGTTTTGATGGAGCCGCCAATGGGAGGGAAGACCCCTGCGAATTGCAATGAGGAGCAGCAAGGCGAGCCATATGATGTAAGGCGACTTCATACGGCAAGGAAACAGGCGGCCGTCATGTCGATGTTCGACAGCCTCGAGCCTGGCCAGGCATTCTCGGTGATCCTGGACTTCGATCCCCGCCGATTGAAGCGTCAGCTCGAGTCGTCTTTCGCCGGCGACCTCGACTGGGTTTGTCTCGAGATTGGGCCACCGGAATGGCTGATCGAAATCGGGAAGAGAAAACCGGCTCAATGACCGGCCGGTTCTAGGTCTCAACTATCGTACAATTGCGGTGAGAGCGGCAAATTGACCGAGCTGCCGCATCGAAAGCGCGCCATCCATCGCGATCGCCGCGATGTCGTCAAAGAGAAGGGCGAAGTCCTGGTAGACACTGGTGTCCCGTTCGGCCTCGCCTATGTCGTCGAGATCCTGCAAGAACAATAAAATGGTCTCGATATGTGCACGTTGACGGCGCGCGTTGGTGAGATGCCCGCGGGCCGCCGGCCCTATCTCCAAACGGGCGAAGCGGGACAAGGTCTCGTCAAGCTTGGAGCGGCATCGGCAGTCCAACCCGGCCTCGTCGATCAACCCTGCCAGCCGGGCAGCGGTGATCGCCATTTCCGCGGCGCTGTTTTCGGGAAGGCCGTGCTTCATCATCTTCTTCTCCCGTCGCAGACAGGCTGCCTGGAGTCGCTGTGCAGTTGACCTGCGCCCTGAGCAGCCTGACCGAGAAGAACGAGACCAGTCCCACGCCAGGAACCAGATCGCTGGGCTGCTTCAAGAACAATCTTCAAGATAGTCGATGCTGGTGAGGGAGTGTTTGCGCTGGAGCAAACACCAAACCGATCCTCGCACCTATTGCGCCATACATGTCCTTCTGCCGTTCCGTCTAATGACGGGCGACGCCGGAGAAGATGTATCGCCATTCCGGAGGACGGGTCGCATGGGCGCCGACGGCAATTTAAAGGCCTTCAAAACAAAACCGGTGCACTTGCCGTTCCGTCCGTTCTTTCTCGTGGCTGTTGTCGATGCCGTCCTCGGCGGTAGTGGCTGGTTGCCGTCGGCGTTCGGGCTGCAAGCCTACGGCTCGACAGGAATCTCTGCCGGTGACTGGCATCGCGACATGCTTCTGTTCGGGATGGTACCGGCAGTGTTGACCGGCTTCCTGCTGACCGCGCTGCCGCGCTGGACGGGACATCGCGTGACGTCGCCGCGCACGACACATCTGCTCGTTCTGTTGTGGGCCTGCGGCCGTGTCACCTTCCTGCTGCGGTTGCCGTCGCTCGGGCTTGCGTTTCCGGCCGTCTGGATGCTTGCACTGTTGTCGATCGCGGCCAGAGCAGTGATCGGTAGCCGGGATCGCCGCAATATCAAGATACTGCTTCTCCTGGCCGTTTTTTGCGGCAGCAACGGACTCGTTGCGGCATCGTATCAGGTCGAACTTGCGCTGAGACTGGCGCTCGTTTCGATCATCAGCCTCGTCATCATCATCGCAGGGCGGGTCGTGCCGGCGTTGACCGTTGCCTATGTCGAGAGCGCCGGCGCTCAGATCATTCTCAGCCGCTCTGTTTTCAGGGAGCAGACGGCAGCGCTGATGACGATTTCTGCGCTTTGTTCGTGGGTAGTCGCGCCGGAGGCGCTACTCACCGGCATTGCCTGCGTTCTCGCCGCTCTCAGCCAAGCGATCCGTGCCGCGCAATGGAAAGGCTGGCGCAGCCTGTCGTCGTCGACGGTGCTTGGCCTTCACATTGGCTACGGCTGGATCGTCGTCGGTTTTGGATTGCTGGCCATCCATATCTTCGCGCCTGCAACGGTGAAGCAGGCGACCGCTCTTCACGCGTGGACCATCGGCGCCACCGGAACGATGGCGCTGGCCATCATGGCGAGCATGACCCGCAAGCATAGCCGGCTCGCCTTCACGCCCTCGACGTCTGCGACCGGAGCACTCGCGGCGATGACTGCCTGCTGCCTGTCACGCCTGCTGATCGAAGCGCTGCCTGGCTATTTCGGCCTGCTGGCAAGCCTTTCGGGCGCTTTGTGGATTGTCGCGTTTGGCCTGTTTCTGGCGGCCTATCGCGGGCCTCTTTTCGGCGCCGGAGCGAAATAGCCTACCAGATCCAGAAAAGCAGGAGCCACCCCGCCACGGCGGGTGCCATCGCAAGGCGAGATGTCTTTGTGCCAGCGCAAAGAGGAGGCGTCGTTCTCGGTCTAGGCTTCGCCGCGTGAATTCCGACCGCCGTCCGATTACGAACCTGACATCTGCTCCACTACAGGCTCGTCGAGGACTTCAAGCAATCCGACCGCCTCATGACTGGGAAATCGTCGCCAGGATTGATCCTGATCAATGCCGCAACCAGCCAATGAAGCAATTCAATCCGGCATGAATTTCATTGCTCCGCCTCCAAGGAGACACCCGCCAATGCAGACGGCTTTGAATCCGAGGTCTGGTCAAATATTAGGCGCAAGCACCGCCGCATTTACGGTCTGCTTTGCGGTCTGGACCATCTTCTCCATCATCGGCATTCGCATCCGCCAGGAGCTCGGCCTCAGCGAGACGCAGTTCGGTCTGCTTGTCGGCACGCCCATCCTGACCGGTTCCCTGCTTAGGGTCGCGCTTGGCATCTGGACCGACCGCTACGGCGGACGGTTCGTCTTCACGGCGAACATGCTCGCGGCCGCGGTCGCGACCTTCCTGCTGTCCTATGCTCACACCTATCCGCAGATGCTGGTCGCGGCTCTCGGCGTCGGCATCGCCGGCGGCTCCTTTTCGGTCGGCGTCGCCTATGTCTCGCGCTGGTTCCCACCGCAAAAGCAAGGCACGGCACTCGGTGTCTTCGGCGCCGGCAATGTCGGTGCCGCGGTCACCAAATTCCTCGCCCCCTTCGTGCTTGTCGCCTTCGGATGGCAGGCCGTGGCGCAGGTCTGGGCGGCTGCTCTCGTCGTCATGGCCGCCATCTTTTGGTTCACCACGGCTGACGACCCGGTCATCGTCGAACGCCGGCGCTCGGGCATCAAGCCGAAAAGCGCTTGGCTCGAGCTAGAGCCTCTAAAGAACGTCCAGATTTGGCGTTTCGCGCTCTACTATTTCTTCGTGTTCGGCGCCTTCGTCGCGCTCGCGCTCTGGCTGCCGCAATATCTCATCAATGTCTACGGCCTCGACATCAAGACGGCCGGCATGATCGCCGCCTTCTTCTCGGTGCCGGCGAGCGTGTTCCGCGCCTATGGCGGGCACCTCTCGGACAGCTTCGGCGCGCGCCGCGTGCTCTATTGGACCTTCTTCGTCTCGGTCGTGGCGACCTTCGTGCTGTCCTATCCGCCGACCGACTATATCGTGCACGGCCTCAACGGCACGACGACGTCCTTCCATATCGAGATGGGCCTTTTCGGCTTCATCGTCACGATCTTCGTGCTCGGCTTCTTCATGGCGCTTGGCAAGGCCGCCGTCTACAAGCACATCCCGGTCTATTATCCCGATCATGTCGGTTCGGTCGGCGGACTGGTCGGCATGATCGGCGGCCTCGGCGGCTTCGTGCTGCCGGTCCTGTTCGGCTTGCTGCTCGACCTGACCGGCCTCTGGACGAGCTGCTTCATGGCGCTCTTCCTGCTGGTCTCCGGCGCGCTGCTGTGGATGCATATGGCCATCCGCCAGATGGAGCGCGGAACCGTCGGCGAGGCCCTCGCCAAGCTGCCGCCGTTCCCCGAAATGCAGCAAATGCCGGAGCCGGTGGCAAAGACCCGAACGGGCGGCGGCCTTACCGACTGGCGTCCGGAGGACAAGACCTTCTGGGCTGAAACCGGCCGCCGTATCGCCAAGCGCAATCTGTGGCTGTCGATCCCGGCGCTGCTGCTTTCCTTCGCAATCTGGCAGGTGTGGTCGGTCGTGGTCGCCAAGCTTCCGCTGGTCGGCTTCACCTTCACCACCGACCAGCTGTTCTGGCTCGCCGCCCTGCCGGGGATTTCAGGGGCCACCCTGCGCATCTTCTATTCCTTCATGGTGCCGATCTTCGGCGGCAGGCTCTGGACGACGCTGACGACCTGGTCGCTCGTCATACCGGCGGTCGGCATCGGCTATGCGGTGCAGAACCCGGACACGCCTTATGTCGTGCTGCTGATCCTGGCGCTGCTGTGCGGCTTCGGCGGCGGCAACTTCGCTTCCTCCATGGCCAACATCTCCTTCTTCTTCCCGAAGGCGGAGAAGGGAAACGCGCTGGCGCTCAACGCCGGGCTCGGCAATCTCGGTGTCAGCGTCGTCCAGTTCGTGGTGCCGCTGGCGATCGCCACCGGGATATTCGGCTGGCTCGGCGGCGATCCGGCCATGGTCAAGGGCCCGGCCGGCGATACGCCGCTCTGGCTGCAGAATGCCGGCTTCGTTTTCGTGCCATTCATCGTGCTCTCGGCCTTTGCCGCCTGGTTCGGGATGAACGACATCGCTTCGGCCAAGGCGTCGTTCAGCGAGCAGGCCGTGATCTTCCAGCGCCGTCACAACTGGATCATGGCCTGGCTTTACACCGGTACTTTCGGATCCTTCATCGGGTATTCGGCCGGCTTCCCGCTGCTTTCGAAGATGCTGTTTCCGGACGTCAACGCGCTCCAGTTCGCCTTCCTCGGCCCGCTCGTCGGCGCTCTCTCGCGCTCAGGCACGGGCTGGCTTGCGGACAAATATGGCGGCGCGCGCGTCACCTTCTGGGCCTTTGTCGTGATGATCGCGGGCGTTGCGGGTGTCTTGTGGTTCATTGGCATCAAGGACCAGCCGGGCGCGTTCACGGGCTTCTTCGCTTCCTTCCTGATCCTGTTCTTCGCCACCGGCGTCGGCAACGCCTCCACCTTCCAGATGATCCCGGTGATCATGGCCAAGGAGATGGGCCGCCTGTTTCCCAAGGCCAACGCTGAGGCGCGCCGCCAGCAGGCGGAGAAGGAGTCGGCCGCCATCACCGGCTTCACCTCGGCGATCGCCGCCTTCGGCGCGTTCTTCATCCCGAAGAGCTACGGCAGCTCGATCGCGCTCACGGGCTCGCCGAATGCCGCGTTGTGGGCGTTCCTGCTGTTCTATGTGAGCTGCCTTGCCATCACCTGGGCTGTCTATACCCGCAAAGGCGGCCTTCTCCACGCCATCGAGCACGCCAAGCGCGGCGCGCCCGCCCATACGGCCGCAGCCGAATAACCAGGGACAAAGCAATGTCGCATTTTCTCGACCGGCTAACCTTCTTCCGCAAGACCGTCGACACCTTCTCCGACGGCCACGGGATCGTGACCAATGAGGACCGCTCCTGGGAAGACGGCTACCGCAAGCGCTGGCAGCACGACAAGATTGTGCGCTCCACCCACGGCGTGAATTGCACCGGCTCCTGTTCGTGGAAGATCTACGTCAAGGGCGGCATCGTCACCTGGGAGACGCAGCAGACCGATTATCCGCGCACACGGCCCGACCTGCCCAACCACGAGCCTCGCGGCTGCGCGCGCGGCGCCTCCTACAGCTGGTATCTCTATTCCGGCGCCCGGGTGAAATACCCGATGATCCGCGGCCGGCTGTTGAAGCTGTGGCGGGCCGCCCGCGCCAAGATGCCGCCCATCGCAGCCTGGGCCTCCATCGTCGAGGAAGCGGAAAAGCGCCAGTCCTACATCTCGATCCGCGGCCATGGCGGCTTCGTGCGCGCAACCTGGGACGAGGTGAACGAGCTCATCGCGGCGGCCAATGCCTACACGGTGAAGACCCATGGTCCCGACCGCGTCATCGGCTTCTCGCCGATCCCTGCCATGTCGATGGTCTCCTATGCGGCGGGCTCGCGCTATCTGTCGCTGATGGGCGGCGTGTGCATGTCGTTCTACGACTGGTACTGCGACCTGCCGCCCGCGAGCCCGCAGACATGGGGCGAGCAGACCGACGTTCCCGAGAGCGCCGACTGGTACAATGCCGGCTTCATCATCGTCTGGGGTTCCAACGTGCCGCAGACGCGCACGCCCGATGCGCACTTCTATACCGAGGTCCGTTACAAAGGCACCAAGAGCGCTGTCGTCAGCCCGGACTACGCCGAGGCGACCAAGTTTGCCGATATCTGGCTCAACCCCAAGCAAGGAACGGATGCCGCCTTAGCGCTGGCGATGGGGCATGTCATCCTTCGCGAATTCTACCTCGATCGCACGGTGCCCTATTTCGACGACTACGCCCGCAAATACACCGACCTGCCATTCCTGGTTCGCCTGACCGAACGGGACGGCCGGCTCGTCCCCGAACGGCTGCTTCGCGCCTCCGAGATAGCCGGCGGCCTGGGCGAAACCAACAATCCGGATTGGAAGACGGTTGCGATCGACGACAACACGAACGCTCTCGTGGCTCCGCGCGGCTCGATCGGCTATCGCTGGGGCGAGAACGCAAAATGGAACCTCGAGGAGAAGGACGGCAAGGGCCAGGACGTCCGCCTCAAGCTGACGCTTGCCGGCAAGAAGGCCGAGATTGCGGCTGTCGATTTTCCCTATTTCGGCGGTCGCGCCACCGAACATTTCGTCTCGACCGATCACGGTGAAATCCTCACCCGCAATCTGCCGGTCCGGCGGATCAAGCTAGGCGACGGCTCGACGGTGGCGGTCGCCACCGTGCACGATCTGATGATGGCCAATTATGGCCTGGACCGCGGCTTTGGCGGCGATCACACGGCCAGCAGCTACGACGACGATGTGCCGTTCACGCCGGCCTGGGCGGAGCGCGTCACCGGTGTGAAACGCGATGCGATCGTCACCGTCGCACGCGAGTTCGCCACCAACGCGGAAAAGACCAACGGCCGCTCGATGGTTATCCTCGGCGCCGGCGTCAATCATTGGTACCATATGGACATGACTTACCGGGGGATCATCAATCTCCTGGTGTTCTGTGGCGCCATCGGCCAGTCGGGCGGCGGCTGGTCACACTATGTCGGGCAGGAGAAGCTGCGGCCGCAGACCGGGTGGACGCCGCTTGCGTTCGCGCTCGACTGGAACCGGCCGCCCCGGCACATGAACTCGACCTCCTTCTTCTATGCGCAGACCGACCAGTGGCGCTACGAGACGCTCACGGCCGCGGAAATACTGTCGCCGACGGCGCCGGAGGGCGACTGGAACAAGAGCTTCATCGACTACAATGTCCGCGCCGAACGCATGGGCTGGCTGCCCTCGGCGCCGCAGCTCAGGCAGAATCCTCTGACGATCACCGCCCAGGCCAAGGCCGCCGGCCTCGAGCCAAAGGATTACGTCGCCAAGGCGCTGAAATCCGGCGAGCTGGAACTGTCCTGCCACGACCCGGACGATCCCGCCAACTGGCCGCGCAACATGTTCGTCTGGCGTTCGAACCTGCTCGGCTCGTCGGGCAAGGGACATGAATATTTCCTCAAGCATCTGCTGGGCACGACGCATGGCGTGATGGGCAAGGATCTCGGGCCGGAAGGAGCGGTCCGCAACACGGAAGTCGTCTGGCACGAGATCGCGCCGCAAGGAAAGCTCGACCTGCTGGTGACGCTCGACTTCCGTATGTCGACCACCTGCGTCTACTCGGACATCGTGCTGCCGACGGCCACCTGGTACGAGAAGAACGACCTCAACACGTCCGACATGCATCCCTTCATCCATCCGCTCTCGGCGGCGGTGGATCCGGCCTGGGAGGCGCGCTCCGACTGGGAGATTTACAAGGGTCTCGCCAGGAGCTTCTCCGAAGTCGCGCCCGAGGTCCTGGGCATCGAGCAGGATGTGGTTCTTTCGCCTATCCAGCATGACAGCCCGGCCGAGATTGCCCAGGCCCTCGATGTCAAGGACTGGAAACTGGACGAAGTCGAGCCGATTCCGGGCAGGACGATGCCGTCGGTGACGCTCGTCACGCGCGACTATCCCAATCTCTACGCCCAGTTCACGGCGCTTGGCCCGCTGATGACGAAAGTCGGCAATGGCGGCAAGGGCATCGCCTGGGACACCAAGCACGAAGTCGAGGCGCTTGGCGCGTTGAACGGCATCCATCTCAGTGGCGCGGCCAAGGGCCAGCCCAAGATCGAGACCGACATCGACGCCGGCGAGGTCATTCTGATGCTGGCGCCGGAGACCAATGGCGAGGTGGCGATCAAGGCCTGGGAGGCCCTGTCGGAAATCACCGGCAGGGAGCATGGCCATCTTGCCTTGCCGAAGGAAGACGAGAAGATCCGCTTTCGCGATATCCAGGCGCAGCCGCGCAAGATCATCTCTTCGCCGACATGGTCCGGCATCGAAAGCGAGAAGGTCTGCTACAACGCCGGTTATACCAATGTCCACGAACTGATCCCCTGGCGGACATTGACCGGCCGCCAGCAGCTCTACCAGGATCACCTCTGGATGCGGGCCTTCGGCGAGGGGTTCGTCACGTGGAAGCCGCCGGTCGACCTCAAGACGATTTCCGCCGTCAAGGGGCTCAGGTCCAATGGCAACAAGGAGATCGTCCTCAACTTCATCACGCCCCACCAGAAATGGGGCATCCACTCCACCTACAGCGACAATCTCTTGATGCTGACGCTCAATCGCGGCGGTCCGGTGGTGTGGATTTCCGAGGCCGACGCCAAGGCCGCTGACATCGTCGACAACGACTGGGTCGAGGTCTTCAATACCAACGGAGCACTCACGGCCCGCGCCGTCGTCTCCCAGCGTGTCAAGCCGGGCATGATGCTGATGTATCATGCCCAGGAAAAGATCGTGAACACGCCCGGATCGGAAATGACGGGCAATCGTGGCGGCATCCACAACTCGGTCACCCGAACGGTGCTGAAGCCCACCCACATGATCGGCGGCTATGCCCAGCAGTCCTACGGCTTCAACTACTACGGAACCGTCGGTTCCAACCGCGATGAATTCATCGTCGTCCGCAAGATGGCGAATGTCGATTGGCTGGAAGAACCGCTCGCATCCCAGGCGCCGAAGGAGGCCGCAGAATGAAAATCCGCGCTCAGATCGCGATGGTGCTGAACCTCGACAAGTGCATCGGGTGTCACACCTGCTCCGTCACCTGCAAGAACGTCTGGACCAATCGGGAGGGCGTCGAATACGCATGGTTCAACAATGTCGAGACCAAGCCTGGCATCGGCTATCCCAAGGAATGGGAGAACCAGCAGAAATGGAACGGCGGCTGGCGGCGCAAGAAAAACGGCAAGATCGAGCCGAAGATCGGCGCCAAATGGCGCATCCTCGCCAACATCTTCGCGAACCCCGATTTGCCGGAGATCGACGACTATTACGAGCCGTTCACGTTCGACTACCAGCATCTGCACACGGCGAAGGAATCCAAGGCTTTCCCCACGGCCCGTCCGCGCTCGGCCATCACCGGCGAGCGGATGGAGAAGATCGAATGGGGACCGAACTGGGAGGAGATCCTCGGCGGCGAGTTCGAGAAGCGGTCGAAGGACGTGAACTTCGAGGGCGTCCAGAAGGACATCTACGGCCAGTTCGAAAACACCTTCATGATGTATCTGCCGCGGCTGTGCGAGCATTGCCTGAACCCCGCCTGCGCTGCGGTGTGCCCGTCAGGAGCCATCTACAAGCGCGAGGAGGACGGCATCGTTCTGATCGACCAGGACAAGTGCCGCGGCTGGCGCATGTGCGTCTCCGGCTGTCCCTACAAGAAGATCTACTACAACTGGTCGTCGGGAAAATCGGAGAAGTGCATCTTCTGCTTCCCGCGCATCGAGGCGGGGCAGCCGACGGTTTGCTCGGAAACCTGCGTCGGGCGCATCCGCTATCTCGGCGTGATCCTTTACGACGCCGACCGTATCGAAGCTGCGGCCAGCACTCCCAATGAGAAGGACCTCTATCAGGCGCAGCTCGACGTCTTCCTCGATCCGAACGATGCGGCGGTTATCGCCCAGGCCCGGGCCGACGGGATCCCCAACAACTGGCTGGAGGCGGCCAAATTGTCGCCGGTCTGGAAGATGGCGATGGAGTGGAAGATCGCCTTTCCGCTGCATCCGGAGTACCGCACCCTGCCGATGGTCTGGTACGTTCCGCCGCTCTCGCCCATCCAGTCGGCGGCGGCCGCAGGCAAGATGGGCGTCGACGGCGACATGCCCGATGTGCGCAGCCTGCGCATCCCGCTCCAGTATCTCGCCAATCTGCTGACGGCGGGCAATGAGGAGCCCGTGGCCCTCGCGCTCGAACGCATGCTGGCGATGCGCAGCTATATGCGGGCAAAGACGATCGACGGCCGCCTCGACGAGTCGATCGCGGCGCGGGTCGGCCTGACGGGCGCGGCCATCGACGAAATGTACAAGGTGATGGCGATCGCCAACTACGAGGATCGTTTCGTCATCCCGACATCGCACCGCGAATGGAGCGAGGACACGCAGGACCTGCGCGGCTCCTGCGGCTTTTCCTTCGGCAACGGCTGCTCGGGCGGGTCCTCGGAGACGAACCTCTTCGGCACCAAACAGACCAAGCGGCCGACAAACCCGATGGAGATCGCGTGATGGCCCCGCATTCGAACAGAACCTTCAAGGCGCTCTCGGCGCTGCTTTCCTACCCGAGCGAGGAGCTTTGCGCGGCGATCCCTGAAATCGCCGCGGCGATCGCGGCCGAGGGATTGGTGTCGGACGAAGCGGGCAGGCAGCTGCAATCCTTGCTTGCCGATCTGGCCACACTGGATCTCTACGACCTGCAGGAGCGCTACGTCGAGTTGTTCGACAAGACGCGCCGTCACTCGCTGCATCTCTTCGAACACATCCACGGCGAGAGCCGAGATCGCGGCCAGGCCATGGTCGACCTTGCCGAACATTACCGGCGTGGCGGGCTTGTCGTCGCGGCAAACGAATTGCCCGACTTCATCCCGCTCTTCCTGGAGTTCCTTTCCGCTCGTCCGCTCGAAGAGGCGCGCGGCCTGCTCAATGAAGCCGGCCACATCTTCTCGCTGCTGGAGGAGCGGCTCGCCAAGCGCAACGGCGGCTATGCCGCCCTGTTCACGGCCATATGCTCGCTTGCCGGCAAGCCTGCCATGGTCGCGGACGCTGCCGAAATCGACGAGCCCGACGACCTGGCGGCTATCGACGCAGCCTGGGAAGAGACCGCGGTCGCATTCGGCCCCGGAAACGCGACGGACGGCTGTTCCGTCGACCGGCTGAGAATCCAGATGCGCGCCGCCAATCGCGATGCGCGCAACAATGCGGCCTGACGGAGGCAAGCCATGTCCGACACGATCAACCACGCGCTCTTTGGCTGGTATCCCTATTTCTGCCTGACCATTTTCCTGCTCGGCAGCCTGATCCGCTTCGATCGCGAGCAGTATACCTGGAAGACGGGTTCCTCCCAGCTGCTGCGGCGGCGCCAGCTCCGCTGGGGCTCCAACCTGTTCCATGTGGGCATTCTGGCGATCTTCGGCGGCCATTTCGTCGGCCTGCTGACACCGATCTGGGTGTTCGATGCGCTCGGCGTTTCGCACAGCTTCAAACAGGGTCTTGCCATCACCGCCGGCGGCATCGCCGGTGTGGCCTGCTTCATCGGTATCGCGCTTCTTGCCCATCGCCGGCTGTTCGATGCCCGCATCCGCAAAACGTCCGCGCCCGGCGACATCGCGATTTTGCTGCTGCTCTGGGTTCAGCTCGCGCTTGGCCTTTCGACCATCTTCGTCTCGCTCGGCCACATGGACGGCCACGAGATGGTGAAATTCATGAACTGGGCGCAAGGCATTCTCACCTTGCAGCCGGCGGCCGCAGCCTATGTCGCCGACGTCAACCCGATCTTCAAGGCGCATCTGCTGCTCGGCATGACGATCTTCCTGGTCTTCCCGTTCACGAGGCTGGTTCATGTCTGGAGCGCGCCGGTCTGGTATCTCGGCCGTCCCGGCTACCAGGTCGTGCGCACACGCTTGTCGACCCGCCGGTCGCCCGCGCCGGTGCCGGCGGTGCGATCCGCCGCGCCGGCGCGGCGACCCGTCGCCATTCCTTCCCACCAGCCTGCGGAGTAGACCATGGCCGCCCTCGTCATCGACCATTCGGCCGGGCGCAAATCGTCCGAACATCCGCACGAACACCGGCCCGCGACTCCCGACACGACGCCATCCGGCGAACGCGTGGCGATGCCGCCGGTGACCGTCAACGGTGTGGCGATATCGCGCAAGGCGATCGCCGCCGAGGTGCAGAATTTTCCCGCCCGCAATCCCGGCGAGGGCTGGCGTGCCGCGACCCGCGCGCTCGTCATCCGCGAGCTGCTCCTGCAGGAGGCCCGGCGTCTCGGTATCGCCCCCGAGCAGCAGGCCGATCAGGATGGACGCCGGGAGACCGTCGAAGACGCGCTGGTGCGCGGCCTGATCGAGCGCGAGGTCCACGTTCCCGAGGCTGACGAGGTGATGCTGCGGCGCTTCTACGAGAACAATTTTCGCCGCTTCGTGCCGCCGCCGCTCCTTGAAGCCGATCATATTCTCATAGCGGCTTGTCGCGATGACAAAGAGGCCTTTGCCGCCGCGCGTGAAAAGGCGCTGTCACTCAGATCCGGCCTGGCCTCGGCGCCCGAGCGTTTCGCGGCGCTGGCGCGGGATTGCTCGGATTGCCCATCGGCGACCGTTGGCGGCAGCCTCGGCCAGATCGGGCCCGGCGACACGACGCCGGAATTCGAGGCTGCCCTCGGCGATCTTGCACCGGGTGAGATTTCTTTGCCGGTGGAGACGCGTTACGGCGTCCACCTCATTCGGCTGACGCGGCGCATCGATGGCCGCCAGCTTCCGTTCGAGCACGTGCGCGAACGCATCGCGTCCTACCTGGCCGAGCACGTCAGCCGGCAGGCGACGGCGCAATACGTCGCGCTGCTTGTCGGCCGGGCGGACATCGTCGGGATTGCCATCGAGGGCGCATCCTCGCCGCTGGTGCAGTGAGGCGGATGCGATGCTCGGAGATATCATCGCCTCGCTGGAGGATCCGAAATCGGCCATGGCCGTCGTCGCCGCGTTCGATGAGCCGGCCTTGGCTGCGCTGCTGACCGCCGCCGCGGATGCGTCCGGTCGTTCGCCGGCCGATATCGTCGGCTCGGCCGTTCGCAATTTCGTGGACACCGCATCCGACGATCTTTGGACGCAACTCATCGGTATCATGAACCGCGCACAGGATCCGGGCCTTGCGGCCATGCGCGCGATTCTCGAAAAGACGCTGCCGGACGTCGAGGCATGACCGTGCCGGCAATACTGCCCCACAGCAGCTTCGGCGCAGGCGCAATGCCGTGCGGCGCGACGCACAGCCATCGCAAATGGTTCCGTTGGCCGACGCCGTCGGATGCCTTCAATTCCGGCGCATTGGGGCGATCCAGCGCCGCTGCCGGCTGGCAAAATCAAACCAAAGGAGATTCCGATGCAGGGCGTTCGTCCTGACTGCCCCATCACCGCGATCGTCTATTCAGACGGCACGGAGTTCGAGGCATTCCTGCAGGAAACAACTGCCGCCATGGCCGAGCGGGAGATGCGATTGGCCGGCCTTGTTCAGCTAAGCGAAAAGAGGCCTGATCGGGTGAAATGCGACATGCATCTGCGGGATCTCGCTTCGGGTAAGCTTCACGGCATATCCGACGATCGGGGTCCCCATGCCCGAGGCTGCGTTCTGAATACCGACAGCCTGCTCCGCGCCTGCGAAGCCGCCGGGGCAGGGTTGTCCGGCAAGACCGATCTTCTGGTTCTCTGCAAATTCGGCAAGACCGAGGTCGAAGGCGGTGGCTTCAGGGGCTTGATCGCCAAGGCGCTGGAACTTTCCGTGCCGGTGCTGATCGGTGTTCCCGCCATCAATCTCACGGCGTTCCGCGAATTTGCAGCCGATCTCGCCCGAGAAATCGAACTGTCTCATCTTTCGTCCGACCGGTTTGCGGCCGTGGACCGTCTGCTCCACGATAGCTTGATGCTTGACCCCAACCAATCCCAGGATGGGAGAACGGCCGGTGCCGAAATGGCTTGACATCATTCTGCGCTCCATCGTTGCCGGCGGAGCCGTGGGTGTTTGGGCAGCCATTGTCAATTTGACGGGAGGCCCATCGGTTTTGATTGTCTTGGCGGCGATCTTGATAGCGTTCGGCGTCTCCGGCGAGTTCCGCCACAGCTAGAGCAAATTCCAAGAAAAGTATGAAACCGTTTTGCGTCCGGAATCGCATCAGGACAAAGAAATAGAGCGGTTCGCCGTTTCAGTGAAACGCTCTGCTAACGGTTTGCTGGCTCGGGATACTCAGTCAGCGGTGCTGCAACAGCTTCGCTGTATCCAGCATCGGCGGGCGGGCCACCGCGCAGCGCCACATAGATCGCCGGGATGACAAGCACGGTCAGCAGCGTCGAGGAGGCAAGGCCGAACAGTAGGGATATGGCGAGGCCCTGGAAAATCGGATCGGTCAGGATCACCGCGGCGCCGATCATCGCCGCGAGCGCGGTGAGCAGGATCGGCTTGAAGCGGATCGCGCCGGCCTTGAGCAGCACACCGACGAGCGGTCCGTCGGTCCCCCTGGCGTGCCGGATGAAATCCACCAGCAGGATCGAGTTGCGCACGATGATGCCGGCTAGCGCTATGAAGCCGATCATCGAGGTTGCCGTGAAGGGCGCGGCGAAGGCCCAGTGGCCGAGCATGATGCCGATCAGTGTCAGCGGGATCGGGGTCAGGATGACCAGCGGCAGCTTGAATGATCCGAACTGCGCGACGACCAGGATATAGATGCCGAGGATAGCCACCATGAAGGCGGCTCCCATGTCGCGGAACGTCACCCAGGTCACCTCCCATTCGCCGTCCCACAACAGAGTGGGTTTGGATTCGTCGTCCGGCTGGCCGTGCAGCGCGATGGCCGGCTTTGGGACGTTGCCCCAGTCCGCCTTGGCAATCGCATCGTCCACGGCGAGCATGCCATAGACCGGCGCCTCGAACGCGCCGGCCAGTTCGCCGATCACCATCTCGGCGGGGCGCCCGTTGTGGCGGAAGATCGGGTAGGAGGCTGGCTCCCGGCTCACCCGCACGACGTCGCCAAGCTCGACAACATCGCGCGCGCCGGGCAGCGCGTTTGCGGCCACCGGCGTTGCCAGGGCGCGCTGATCGACCACGCCGTTTGTCTTGGACAAGGCGATGCGGATCGGGATCGGCAGGCGTCCGCCGCCTCGGTGCGAGTAGCCGACCGTGGTCCCGCCGTAGAGATAGCTCAGCGTGTCGTACACGTCCGCCTGCTCGACCTTGTAATATTCCAGGTTGTCCTGGTCGATCGAAAGCCGGAGCCGTTCCGGCTGGTTGTGGAAGCTGTCGTCGATGTCGACGATGAACGGGATGCTTGCGAAGGTCTCGCGAACCTTGGCTGCGACCGCGCGGCGGGTCTCGGCATCCGGGCCGTAGATTTCGCCCAGCAACGTGCCGAGCACCGGCGGCCCCGGCGGCGGCTCCACCACCTTCAGCACCGTGCCCGCCGGAATCGCCATTCCCTTCAAGCGATCGCGCAAGTCGAGCGCAATGGCATGACTGGCCCGGTTGCGGTCGCCCTTGGGAAGCAGGTTGACGGCGATGTCGCCCTGTTCGGGGCTCGATCGCAGGTAGTAGTGGCGCACCAGGCCGTTGAAATTGAAAGGCGCGGAGGCGCCTGCGTAGGTCTGGAACGAAACCACTTCCGGCACCGAGGCCAGCCGGTTCACGGCTGCCTGCAGCAGCCGGTTGGTGTCCTCGACCGACGAGCCCCGGGGCAGGTCCGCCACGATCTGGAGTTCGGTCTTGTTGTCGAAGGGCAGAAGCTTGACCGTTACGTGCTTGGTGTAGATCAGCGCCATGGACCCAATCGTGGCGATACCCACGACCAGAAGGAAGGTCCATGCCCGGAGGCGCGACTTCAAGATCGGCCGCGCCACCGCGATGTAGACCCGCCCCAGCACGCCGCCATGCGCGCTGCCGGCATGGCCATGCGCGCCGGTTTTTCCGCCGAACTTCAGCATCAGCCACGGCGTCAGCATCACCGCGACGAAGAAGGAGAAAAGCATCGCCGCCGAGGCATTGGCCGGAATCGGGCTCATATAGGGACCCATGAGGCCGGAGACGAACAGCATCGGAAGCAGCGCGGCCACCACGGTCAGCGTCGCCACGATGGTGGGATTGCCGACCTCGGCGACCGCGTCGATCGCCGCCTGGGTGCGCGAACGTCCATCGTTCATCGCCCAGTGGCGCGCGATGTTCTCGATGATCACGATCGCGTCATCGACGAGAATGCCGATGGAGAAGATCAGCGCAAACAGGCTGACGCGGTTCAGCGTGTAGCCCATGATGCGCGATGCAAACATGGTCAGCAGGATCGTCGTGGGTATCACGACGGCGACCACCAGAGCTTCCCGCCAGCCGATGGCGACGGCGACCAAGAGAACGATGGAGACGGTCGCCAGCCCCAGATGGAAGAGCAACTCGTTGGCCTTCTCATTGGCCGTCTCGCCGTAGTTGCGCGTCACGCGCATCTCCACGTCCTTCGGGAAGACCTGGCCGCGCACCTGCTCGAGGCGCTTGACGATCGTATCGGCGATGACGACCGCATTGGTGCCTGGTCGCTTCGCGATCGCAACCGACACGGCCGGCGTCCGCTCGAGACCGGTGTCGGACTTGACGATGTTGGTGACGCGGTTTTCCGCCGGCGACGTCGCGAGCACGACACTGGCCACGTCGCGGATATAGACCGGCCGGCCGTCGCGAGCCGTCAGCAGCAGGTTACCGATGTCGGACAAAGCCTGCAGCGTCTGGCCGGCCACCAGCACACGCTGATTGCCCTGGTCGCGCACTGTGCCGATTTGGAAAGACCGGTTGGCGCCCGCGATCTTGCTCGTCACCTGCTGCAGCGTGATGCCATATAGCGAAAGCTTTTCCGGATCCGGCTCGACCTGGATCTCTTCCGGCTGCTCCCCGACTATGTAGGTGAGGCCGATGTCGGGAAGCTTTGCGGCCTCGACCTGCAGCTCATGCGCAAGACGCGTCAGGTCCGCCGAAGCGTAGCGTGACGCCGCTTGCGGCGCCGGCGTCAGCGTCACCACCACTATGGCGACGTCATCTATGCCGCGCCCGACGATCAGCGGCTCCGGAATCCCGACAGGGATACGATCCATGTTGGCGCGGACCTTGTCGTGGACACGCAAGATCGCGGCGTCAGAGCTGGTGCCGACCTTGAAGCGCGCGGTCACCAGCGCGCCGTCGTCCATGGTTTGGGAATAGACGTGCTCCACGCCGTCTATGCCCTTGATGATCGTCTCCAGCGGCTCGGTCACGAGCTTGACGGCATCCTCGGCCTTCAGGCCGTTGGCGGACACGTGGATGTCGACCATGGGCACGGAGATCTGCGGCTCCTCCTCGCGCGGCAACGTGACCAAGGCCACAAGCCCAAGCGCCAGCGCGGCCAGCAGGAACAGAGGCGTCAGCGGCGATGCGATGAAGGAACGGGTAAGCCAGCCGGCGATGCCGAGTTTCATGGCAGGACGACCTTGTCGCCATCGGCAAGACCACTCAGGATTTCGACGCGCGGCTGGCCGGCGTCCTGGAATTTCCCGCCCAACACGACCGCGGCCTCGAGCGGGCCGTCCGCCGTCTCGATCGTGACGTAGTCTATGCCGTGGACGGTCCTGAGTGCCTCGGGCGGAACGCCCAGCATGATCCGTTTGGCAACCGGTATAGAAACGAGCGTGCGCTCATTGACGAAATAGGTCCCGATATCGACGACTTCGACGTCGGCAATCACGCGGCCATTCTCGATCTCGGGGTAGATCTTGGCGATCCGCCCCTCGCTAGCCTTGACGAAGCCGGCATTGGTACCCGTGCCGCGTTCGCCGATGTCGACGCGGGCGCCTTCCGTTATTTCGACGGCATGCCGCTCCGGCAAGGACAGTCGCAGATAGTACTGGCCCGACGCCACCCGTGCCGCAGGTTCGCCCGCCATGATCACCGAGCCGGTGGCGACCGGCACGGTCAGCACCCGGCCATCGGCCGGAGCCAGGATATCGCCTTCCCTGGTGCTTTGCTCGATGACCGCCTTCTCCGCAATCGCAGCCGCCAGCTGGTTCGTGACGACATCGAATTGCGTCTTCGCGGCGTCGACCCGGCTTTGGGCGGCGGCACCCTTGGCGAGCAGGTCCTGCGCGCGTTGCAGATCGGTACGGGCACTATCGAGTTGCGAATTCAGCGCCGCGATCTTGGCGTCGGCGGCTCTGAGTTGCAAGGCGAGCTTGTCGTCGACAACCGTGGCGATCACGTCGCCCTTGCTTACCTGGACGCCCTCCGAGACGCGGATGGAGGCGACGGTTCCCGAGATCCTCGCCCTGGCCGGCAGGATGGTGCGGCTCTCCACTTGTCCATACACAGCCTTCATCTCGGTGATGGCCGCGGCCTTGACTATGAAATCGGCGGCACGTGCATCGACCGCGACAAGGCCGGCGGCGCCGATCAGAACAATGTTCGCGAGGGCCGATCGTATGGTTCTCATTACGCTTCTCTCGTCGATTGAAACGGGCCGGGAGGCGACTGAGCCGCCTTCCTGCTAGCGGCCAATTGCTCGATGACGTGCCGCTATTTGAACGCCACGCCCGACTTGCAGCCGAGCTTCTTGAAGACCATCGCCGCCGGGCAGAAACCCGTGACAGAGGCCTGCATCATGTTGAGCCCGGCGAATGCGGTCAGCAGGAACCAGTAGGGCGAATAATAGATGCCGAGCGCGAGCGATATCAGCACCATGAAGCCTGCGAACATGAGAACTGCCCTGTCTATCGTCATGATCCTTTTTCTCCTGGATACCGCCGTGCCTATTCGGCCGGCTCGATGTGGATGGCCTTGAGTTTCTTGATGCCGAGAACGTCGAGCGCCAGCCCCTCATAGAAGGTCTCGCTCTTTCCTTGTCGCACCTTGTGGAGGAAGTATTTCTCGAACCCGACCTTCGCCGCGTGCACCCACTTGCCCTGTGAAGACCAGTTGACGTTGCGGGGAGGGATCTGCGGCTGCGCGACAAAGGCTATGCCTTCATCGCCGAAATCGGCGAGGCAGACCGCATTCCATGTCGCGACGGCCCTCGGTTCCTCGCCGCGCAGAAGCGCGCCGATGTTCTCGGCGGTGGCCGTGACCATGGATTCGATCATGAAGCCCGTCTTCGGCACGCCCACGGGAAGCGGCGTCTTGCCGACCGGCGGAATGGCCACACAGACGCCGATCGCGAAGACATTCGGAAAAGCCTGGTTGCGCTGATGTTTGTCGATGGTGACGAAGCCGCGCGGATTGACGAGGCCTTCAATGCCCTTGACGGCGTCGACACCCCGGAACGCCGGCAGCATCATCGACAAGGCGAAGGGCAGGTCATGCTTGGCCTTGGTCGCACCGTCGTCGTCGACTTCCTCGACATGCATGACACCGGCGTCGACCGAGGTCACCTTGGCGTTGGTGACCCACTTGATGTGGCGATCGCGCATGGCGCTCTCGAGCAGGCCCTTGGTATCGCCGACGCCGTCAAGGCCGAGATGGCCAATATAGGGCTCCGGCGTGACGAAGGTCATCGGCACGCGGTCGCGCACCTTGGCCTTGCGCAGCGCGGTGTCGAGGATGAAGGCGAATTCGTAAGCCGGACCGTAGCAGGACGCGCCCTGGACCGCGCCCACGACTATCGGGCCGGGCTTGCGGACCAATTCGTCGAACCTCGCCCGCGTGGCGACGGCATGATCGATGTGGCAAATGGATTGGGTATGGTCGGCAGGTCCGAGACCCGGCACTTCGTCGAAGGCAAGGTCGGGGCCGGTCGCGATGATCAAATAGTCGTAGTCGACGAGGGAGCCGTCATTGAGTTCGACGCGGTTTTCCTTCGGAAGCACCTTCTTCGCGCCCTCGTGGCGCAGCGCGATGCCGCGACGCTTGAAGATATCCACCAGATCGACGGTGACGTCATCGCGCATCCGCCAGCCGACGGCCACCCAGGGATTGGAGGGCACAAAGGAATAAGACGTGCCGAGCGTGACGACGGTCAGCCGGTCATCTCGGCGCAGCTTTTCGCGCATTTCGTATGCCATGATCGTGCCGCCGAGACCTGCTCCGAGGACGACGATGTGGGACATGATACCCTCCCGTTGGTTCGATCTTCGTGGCATCCTGCGCGGGAAAGTCGCGTTCCGCGTTGATCGGGCTCAATTTCCAAACGGGGCGACGCAATTGTAAGGTGACGGCGTCGAAGAGCCCGAATGGCAAGCTTGCATGTAACATTCAAAGATTATAAATTCAAGAACATGAATGTAAGAGATTTGATCCCGGCCTCAGGCAGGGCGGCCGAGCTGCTTCGGAGCCTGTCCCATCCACAGCGTTTGCTCGTGCTATGCGCACTCGGCAACGAGGAGCGCTCGGTGGCCGAATTGCGAGAACTTCTCGACATCGACCAGGTGCCGATGTCGCAACAGCTTATGCGGCTCAGGGCCGATGGGCTGGTCGAAGCCCGTCGCGAAGGGACGACCGTCTATTACCGCATCACCAGGCCGGAAGTGCTGACTGTTATCGAGGCGCTGCATTCGGCTTTCTGCCCAAGCTGATGCATGTCGCCCAAAGGTGCGCAGCGGTTTTGGGAGACGATGTGAATCAAAAGCGCGTCCCTTGAAGGGTCGGCTTTCGCTGAACAACGCAAAATCAAAGACTTAGCTAATCTCTGCGTTGCGGCCAGTTTGGCCTTGACGGCCAATTTTTACTAGTGAAATCAACGGCTAGTGAAAGGCTGGTAGCGGGAGAGGGACTTGAACCCCCGACCCCAGGATTATGATTCCCGTGCTCTAACCAACTGAGCTACCCCGCCAGGGTGGCAAATGGCCCGAAAAACCGTCCTGGACGGATGGGTTGTTTCAAGGCGTTCGCCGAGGTCGCGCGGATATAAGGTTGGGAGGGTCGGCCTGTCAAGCTTCGAAGCGGCCGACATGCAGGCATAATCCGGCCGTCATGATCTCATCCCAGAAAAGCTTTGCCGGACAGACACTCAGGGTCTGCCCCGGGGTTGAGTTCGTCGGGGCACGTCGTTATGTCTCGGCCATGAAATTCTAGAGTTTGAGCGAATGAAGCCGCGCATCGCCGTCCTCGGTTGCGGATACTGGGGAAGCAACCATATTCGCACCCTCAAGGCGCTTGGCGCGCTCCATGCCGTTTCCGACGCCAACCGCGCCCGCGCCGAAGGTTTCGCCAGCGAGCAGGATTGCCTGGCAATCGAGCCGGACAGGCTGTTCGAGCGTAACGACATCGACGCCATCGTCATGGCGCTGCCGCCGCAATTCCATGCCGACACCGCGGTGCAGGCCGTCGAAAGCGGCAAGGACGTGCTGGTGGAAAAGCCGATCGCGCTGACGGTCGCCGACGCCGAGCGCGCGGTGAAGGCGGCAAAGGACAATGGCCGCGTCTTCATGGTCGGCCATGTGTTGCGCTTTCATCCCGCATTCGAGACGCTCAAGGCGCTGATCGACAATGGCGAGCTCGGCGAGGTGCGATATATCCATTCGCACCGGCTCGGCCTTGGCAAGTTTCATACCGAGAATGACGCTCTCTGGGACCTGGCGCCGCACGATTTGTCGATGATCCTCGCCATCACCGGCACCGAGCCGATCGAAGTGAGGGGCGAGGGGGCAGCACTCCTCGACAATCTCAGCGACTTCGCGCATCTGCATATGCGCTTCCCGAATGGATTGCGCAGCCATCTCTTCGCCTCGCGACTCAATCCCTATCGCGAGCGGCGGCTGACGGTCGTCGGCACCAAGGCGATGGCGGTGTTCGACGACGTCGAGCCCTGGGAGCGCAAGCTTGCCGTCTACCGCCACGCGGTGTGGCAGGACAGCGGCCAGTGGGCCTTCACCGCCAACGAGCCTGCCTATGTGGCCGTCGGCGAGGGCATGCCGCTGACGCGCGAGCTTGCCCATTTCATGCAATGCATCGAGACGCGCGCCGAACCGCGCACCGACGGCGAGGAAGCGATAAGAGTGCTGCGCATCCTGACCGCCGGCACGGTGATCCATACAGGATCGTCCGCCTGAGGCACGTTGATATTCAGGTGATGCCGGCCTGACCTGAATCTCAATGCACCTGCGGCGAGGATCTGACCTTCAACGAAATTGGTGGAAAGGCGAGCTAGGTCACTCGGCCGGGATTTGCGCCGGCCTGGCGGCAAGCCGGGACAGCATGGCCTCGGCCTCGGCGCCGCGCTCGGAGCGCTCGATGAAGCCGCCGCCGAAGACGCGCGCCTCGTTGCCGTCGTCTGAATAGAGCACGCAGGCCTGCCCCGGCGCGATGCCCGACTCGCCGTCGGCCAGCTCGACAGAGGTCACGCCGTCGCGGTGATGCAGCACGGCCGGACGCGGCGGCCTGGTCGAGCGGACCTTGGCAAAGAGCTCGATACCGCCGGCCGGAACATCCGACAACAGTCCGTCGCCCAGCCAGTTCATGTTGCGCAGATAGATCTTGTGCGTCTCCAGCGCCTCGCGCGGGCCGACGATAACGCGCGCCCGATCGGCGTCGAGGTGGACGACATAGAGCGGCTCGCCAGAGGCGATGCCGATGCCGCGGCGCTGGCCGATCGTATAGCGCAGGATGCCTTCATGGCGGCCGAGCACGCGGCCGTCGATATGGACGATGTCGCCAGGGTTGGCGGCGGCCGGCTTCAGCCTGGCGATGATGTCGGAATACTTGCCCTGCGGCACGAAGCAAATGTCCTGGCTGTCCTGCTTGGCGGCGACGGTCAGGCCCATTTCCTCGGCAATGGCGCGGACCTGCGGCTTCGACAGGCCGCCGAGCGGAAAGCGCAGATAATCGATCTGCGCCTGCGTGGTGGCAAACAGGAAATAGCTCTGGTCGCGGTCGGCGTCGACCGGCCGGTAAAGCGCACGATGCGCGCCATTGGCGCGCGAACGAATGTAATGGCCGGTGGCCAAGGCGTCGGCGCCGAGATCCTGGGCAGTCGCCAAAAGATCGGCAAACTTCACAGTCTGGTTGCAGGACACGCAAGGGATGGGGGTCTCGCCGGCGACATAGCTTTCGGCGAAGGGATCGATGACCGCCTTGCGGAAACGTTCCTCGTAGTCGAGCACGTAATGTGGGATGCCGAGCGTCTCCGAGACGCGACGCGCATCATCGATATCCTGTCCGGCACAGCAGGAGCCGGCACGATGGGTGGCCGCGCCATGGTCGTAAAGCTGCAGCGTCACACCGACGACGTCATAGCCTTCGCGCCTGAGGATGCCGGCAACCACCGAGGAATCGACACCACCCGACATCGCGACGACGACGCGGGTTTCTTCGGGGCGGCGAGGGAGATCGAGGCTGTTCATGATGCTTTCACTG